>JASJEC010000050.1 GCA_030064845.1 Kiloniellales bacterium | reverse complement strand
CGCTGCCGACCTTGGGGCCGACGAACTCCGTGCGGCGATACTCCACGACCCGGTCGCCCAGCGCCTCCTTCACCCTTTCGATGGCGGCGATCTGCGCCTTCTCGTCGCCCTCCTGGCGTTCGATGTTGATGAGAACGTCATCCTCTTCGCCGAAGGTCTGCAGGGTCACCTCGCCCAGGCCGAGTCCGCCCAGGTCCGCGCGCATCGATGACAGGTCGGCCGGGCCGTCCGTCTGGACTTCGATCAGGATGCCGCCGCGGAAGTCGACGCCGAAGTTCAGGCCGCGGGTCAGGACAAGGAGAACCGAACCGAGGATCAAGACGGCGGAGAAGATCAGGAAGAGGTTCTGCTTCGACATGAAGTCGAACTTCGGCTCGATCGGGATGCGTTTGATCAGCGCCATGGCCTTCGCTCCGCGCGGCTAGATCGGCAAGGCCTGGGGCCGCGTCTTGCGCAGCCAGGCGACAAGAATCAGGCGCGTCACCATGATGGCCGAGAACATCGAGGTGATGATGCCGATCGAGAGGGTCACGGCGAAACCCTTGACCGGGCCGGACCCGAAATAGAACAGCAGCACAGCCGCGATCAACGTCGTGAAGTTCGAGTCGAGGATCGTGGTAATGGCGCGACGATAGCCGGCATCGATCGCCGTGACAGGGCCCCGGCCCAGCGACATCTCCTCTCGGATACGCTCGAAGATCAGCACGTTGGCATCGACCGCCATGCCGATGGTCAGAACGATCCCGGCGATCCCCGGCAGGGTGAGCGTCGCCTGGAGGCCCGACAGGGCGGCGACGATCAGGACCAGGTTGGCGACGAGAGCGATGTCGGCGATCAGCCCGAAGCGGCCGTAACTGATCGCCATGAAGAGAATCACGAAGACCAGTCCGAGGACCGAGGCGATGGCGCCGGCCTCGATCGAATCCCGGCCCAGCCCCGGCCCGACCGTGCGCTCCTCCAGGATGGTCATGTCGGCGGGCAGCGCGCCGGCGCGAAGCAGCAGCGCCAGCCTGTTGGTCTCCTGGACCGTGAACTGGCCAGAGATCTGGCCGCTGCCGCCGAGGATCGGCTCATTGATCCGCGGCGCGCTGATCACCTTGTCGTCGAGCACGATGGCGAAAGGCCGGCCGACGTTCTCCGCCGTGTACTGGCCGAAGCGCTGGCCGCCCAAGGAGTCGAAACGGAAGGTGACGATCGGCTGGCTGGTGTTCTGGTCGAAACTCGGCTGGGCGTCGACCAGGTTCTTGCCGCTGATCACGACGGCCTCATCGACGACGAAGAGCTGCGGTTCCCTGATCGGGTTGCCTTCCTGGTCGGTTTCCACCCTCTCCGGCAGCACCTCGGCGCCCGGCGGGATCGGATCCCGCCCCGGTAAGACGTCGAGCCGCACCGAGCGGAAGTCGAGCCGGGCCGTCTGCCCGATGATCTCCTTCAGCTCTTCCGGGTCTTCGGCGCCAGGCGCCTGGATCAGAACCCGACGCTCGCCCTGGCGCTGAATGCTCGGTTCGCTGAGGCCGGTCTCGTTGATGCGGATTTCCAGAACCTGACGGGCCTGCTCCATGATGTTGTTCTTGAACTGGAGCAGCGCCTGATCGGTGAAGGCGATGCGGATCTCGCCCTCGTCGCTCGTGGTGGTCTCGTACTCCGCCGAGAGGTCACGGATGATCTCCCGCGCGGCACTGAGCTGCGCCGGGTCGCGCAGCTTCATCGTGATGCCCTCGCCGGTGACCCGCATGCCGCCCTGATAGCCGATGCGCGCCTCGCGGAACTCACGCCTAAGCGCCCGCGACTCGGTCTTGTAGCGCTGCAGCACCACCTTATCGAGATCGGCTTCCATCAGCAGATAGGAGCCGCCCTGGAGATCGAGTCCGAGGTTAATCTGCTTGCGCGGGACCCAGTCGGGCCAGGCCTCGACGGCTTCTTCGGAGAAGAGGTTGGGATTGGCGAAAATCAGGCCGATCAGCACCACGCCGAGGACGAAGATGACCTGCCATCTGGGGATGTTGACCATGGAACGCTAGCAATCCTCGCCGGGGTCTTCTTTCGGCTAGATGGGCCCGCCGGGCCGGCCGTCAATTCTTCTTGCCGCCGCCCAGGAAGCGATCGAGCAGGCTGCTGCCCTTGCCGGGGTCGTTGGCCGGCGCCGGGGCTTCGCCCTTACCCTTCTTTTCGCTGGCCTTGGCGGGCTCGGGCTTGCTCAGCACCTCGCTCACCGTGCCGCGTACCAGCTTGACCTTGACGCCTTCGGCGATCTCGACCTCCAGCTCGCTGTCGCTGACGACCTTGCTGACGGTCCCGATCAGGCCGCCGGCCGTGACGACCTTGTCGCCGCGCCGCAGCGCCTCGACCATGGCGCGGTGCTGCTTCATCTTCTTCTGCTGCGGGCGGATCAGCAGCACATAGAACACCACGAAAATCAGGATCAGCGGCAAGAACGTGGCAATGGCCGAACCGCCATCGGCTCCGGCGGCCTGAGCATAGGCTGGCGAGATAAACATGGATAAGCCCTTCCCCGTCACGACGGCCTCCGTCGCGGCGGCCTGAACCGGCGGACTATACCCCGCCGCCCCCGAATTGCAACGGCGGCCGGGGCCGGCGGAACGGCCCCGGAAAGGGGGCGCCCGCACCCCATCCGGGCGCGACCCCCGGGCGGTTTTCTGTTCCCATCAGGCGGCATCGAGCCGCTCACCCGATGCGCCCGGACCGCGGCGCGCGGCGTTCCCGGCCCGACGGAGGCACGGCGCCGCGCAGGCCACGGGCCGCGCAGGCCATGGATAGTCCGAGAAATGTGGGCTAGTGTCGCCGGCCCGTGGGCGCTGAAGCCCCCTGGAGTAAGGCCATGACCAAGAAGAAGGCGGCCGGCCCGAACGGCGCCGTCCCGCAGATTGACGACCTGGGAGCCGCGCTGGAGCGGATTGCCAGCGCCCTCGAGCGAATCGGTCCGCCGGCCCAGCCGGCCCTGGACCTCGGCGCGGCGGAGGCCTTCGTCTGGCAGGCCGAGCGCGAGACCCTGGAGCCGGTAGCCGCGGTCAATCGGGTCGACCTGGTGCTGCTCCAGGGCATCGCCCGCCAGCGCGAGACGCTGCTCGAGAACACCCTGCGCTTCGCCCGCGGCCTGCCGGCCAACAACGCCCTGCTGTGGGGCGCCCGCGGCATGGGCAAGTCCTCGCTGGTCAAGGCGGTCCACGCCGAGGTCAACGCGCGGGCGGCGCGCGAGGGCTTCGCCGGGCTGATTCTGGTCGAGATCCACCGCGAGGACATCCCTTCCCTGCCCCGCCTGCTGCAGCGCCTGCGAGGCGAGGAGCGCGCCGCGGTGCTGTTCTGCGACGACCTCAGCTTCGACAACGCGGACACCAGCTACAAGTCGCTGAAGGCCGTCCTGGAGGGCGGGATCGAGGGCCGCCCGGCCAACGTGATCTTCTACGCCACCTCGAACCGCCGCCACCTCATGCCCCGCGACATGATCGAGAACGAGCGTTCCACGGCTATCCATACCTCCGAGGCGGTCGAGGAGAAGGTCAGCCTGTCGGACCGCTTCGGCCTCTGGCTCGGCTTCCACAACTGCGACCAGGACACCTATTTCGCCATGGTCGAGGGCTATGCGACGCGCTACGGCCTCGACTTGCCGGACGAGGAACTGCACGCCGAGGCCAAGGAATGGGCGATCACGCGCGGCAGCCGCTCGGGCCGGGTCGCCTGGCAGTACATCCAGGATCTGGCCGGCCGCCTCGGCAAGCGGCTGGATTGACCTGGCGATCCGGCGGAGGGTGCGGCCATGACAGGTGAACCCCCGGACCCGGCACCGCGGAGCTACCCCTCCTTCGTCACCCTGCTGCGCCGCGGCCGCTTCGATCTCGAGGCGCTGGGCCGGCCGAGCCTGGCCGAAGTCGAGAGCTGGCTGCTGGGCGAGGCGGCCGATCACGGTGACCTCCTGGAGGTCTTCCAGTCCTTCGTCTGGCGGCTGGTGGCGGCCGGCCTGCCCCTCGACCGGGCCAGCTTGCATGTCGGGACGCTGCATCCTCAGCTCTTCGGCTACGCCTGGAACTGGAGCCGTGACGACGGCCTGTGCGATGAGGTGAAGGTCGACGAAGCGGTCCTGGGGAGCGATGCCTATCGCCGCAACCCGCTCTATCGGGTCATCGAGCACGGCGAGACGTTTCGCGGCCGCACCGACGCGCCGGACGTCCCGGAGCAGGGCCTGCTCGCCGACCTGGCCCGACAGGAGATCGTCGAGTACCTGGCAATGCCGCTCAGCGCGGGCGGCGACTATCACAACGCGGCGACCGTCGCGACCCGCCAGGCCGAAGGGTTCTCGGCGGAGCAGATCTCAAACATCGACCGGCTTCTCCGCCTACTCGCGCTCCATGTCGCCCGCCACATCGCGGCACGCATCGCCGAGAACCTCGTCAACACCTACCTCGGCGACGCCGCCGGCAGCCAGGTGCTCCAGGGCTCGATCAAGCGGGGATCGGGAGCGCCCATCGGAGCGATCATCTGGGCCTCCGATCTGCGCGGATTCACCGACCTCGCCGACCGCCTCGACGACCGCGATGTGCTCTCGGTTCTCAACGCCTACTTCGAGCGCCTCGCCGGGGCCGTCATGGCCCATGATGGCGAGGTGCTGAAGTTCATCGGCGACGGCCTTCTGGCGGTCTTTCCCTTTTCGGCCTTCGAGACCGAACAGGCGGCCGCCCGTGCCGCCCTCGCCGCCGCCCGGAGCGCGCTTTCCGAACTCGACCTGCTCAACGAAGACAAGAGTCAGCTCGCGGAGATCGACGGCTGGCGGCCGCTGCGGACCGGCATTGCCCTGCATCGCGGCGACGTCTTCTTCGGCAATCTCGGGGCCCCGCGCCGGCTTGACTTCACCGTGATCGGCAAAGCGGTCAACGCGGTCAGCCGCGTCGAGGGTCTCAGCAAGCCGCTCGGCCGTCCAATTCTGTTCACCGAACCGGTCGCCAAGCTCTTGGATGTACCGCTCGAGACTCTGGGGACGCACGCCCTGAAGGGGCTCTCGGAGCCCCTGCCGATCTTTTCGCCACGCTGACCGAAGTTCCAAGCCACGTCCGATCGGCCGGGCCGAGCCCAGACGTCGCCGCCTGACCTTGCGACCAGGGCCTTGCCCGCCGCCCCGGCAAACGGCTCTACTGACCGTTCCGGACACGCCGCTGCCGGGCCGGGAGTAGCAAAGAGGAGGTGGCCGCCATGAAGCTGCGCGCCGTCGTCGCCATGATGGAGCACGAGACCAACACCTTTTCGCCTGTGCCGACACCGCTCGAGCGTTTCGGCAGCCCCGACGTGCCGACCGGGCCGGAGGTCTACCGGCGGTTCAAGGGGACCGGCACCGGGATCGGAGCCTTTCTCGATGTCGCCGACGGCGAAGGCATGGAGATCGTGACACCGATCGCGGGCAATGCGGCGCCCAGCGGGTACGTCGACGCCGCGGCCTACGACACCATGTGCGACGCCATCTGCGCGGCGGTCGAGACGGGTTGCGATCTCTGTTTCCTCGACCTCCACGGGGCCATGGTCGCCGAGACCACGGACGACGGCGAGGGTACGCTGCTCGAGCGCCTTCGGACGCTGGCACCGGATCTGCCGATCGCCGTCAGCCTCGATCTCCACGCCAACATGACCCGCGAGATGGTCGAGAACTGCACCGTTCTGGTCGGCTACAAGACCTACCCTCACGTCGACATGTACGAGGCGGGCGCCCATGCCGGGCGCATCCTGGTCTCGGCGCTGAAAGGCGAGGTCACCCCGGTCATGGCCTGGGGCCAACGCCCGATCCTGGCCCAAACCCTCAGGATGGGCCACGACGACCGGCCCATGGGCCCCTTGATCGACATGGCCCGCGGCGAGGAGGCCAAGGGCCTGCTCGCCGCGAGCGTGTTCGGCGGCTTCCCGCTCGCCGATATCCGCCACGCGGGGCTTTCGGCGGTGACCGTCGCCGACGGCGACCGGGCCTGGGCCGAGGCCGCCTGCGAGCGGCTGCTCCAGCGGGCCTGGGAGGAGAAGGCGGAATGGCTGTTCGATTCCGAGCCCCTGGCCGAGACCATCGCGCGCGCCGGGCAATTGGCCGAGGGTCCGGTCATCCTGCTCGATCACGCTGACAACTCCGCCTCGGGCGGCACCCAGGACACCGTGGCCGTCCTGCGCGAGGTCATCGACCAGGGGCTCGAGGATGTCGCCATGTTCGGCATCTGCGATCCCCAGGCGGTCGCCGAGATGGAAGCCGCAGGCGTCGGCCAGGAGATCACCCTCGATCTCGGCGGCAAGACCGACATGCCCGAGATCGGCAAGGCGGGCGAACCGCTGCGCCTGAGCGGCAGGGTCCGCGCCATCACCGACGGCGATTTCGTGGTCACCGTGCCTATGGGGCGCGGCACCCTGACGTCCATGGGAAAGTCCGCCGTGCTCGACACCGGCAAGGTGCAGATCGTCGTCTGTTCCCGGCACACCGAGCCCTATGACCTGGGGTGTTTCCGCAGCCTCGGCATAGAGCCGACCGCCAAGCGCTTCCTGATCCTCAAGTCGCGGATCCACTACCGGGCCGGTTTTCGCGCCATCGCCAGCCACGAAATCCCCTGCAACGGCGTCGGCGTCACCAGCAGCGACAACAGCCTCTTCACCTTCAAGAAGGTGCGCCGGCCGATCTACCCGCTCGACCCTGACTGCCCGGAACGGCCCAACTACTAGTTTCTATCGGCGGTCTTCGGCCCCAGCAGCTTGGTCGGGTTGACGGCCCTGGTCCCCTTGCGCAGCTCGAAGTGGAGCTGCGGCTCGGCGACGCTGCCGGTCGAGCCGACGCGGCCGATGGTCTGACCGCGCTTGACCGTGTCGCCGCGGCGGACCTCGATCTGCTCGGTGTGGGCGTAGGCGGTGACCCAACCGCCCTGGTGCTTGACAAGGACGAGGTTGCCGAAGCCCCGCAGTTCGTTGCCGGCGTAGGCGACCACGCCGTTCTCGGCCGCCCGCACGGGCGTGCCGCGCGGCGCGGAGATGTTGATCCCGTCGTTGTGGCGCCCGTCCTTCTTCGGCCCGTAGCCCAGGATCACGGTACCGGAGACCGGCCAGAGGAAGGTGCTGCGCGCGCGCGGCGGCGGCTTGGGGATGGCGGCGGGCGGCGGGCTCGGTCGCGCCGCCCTGGCCGTCCGGTTCTGGCCGGTCGCGGCGGCGCTCCTGACGGCGGCGACCTTGGGATCCGGCCGCCGTCCCGGCAGGACCAGGCTCTCGGCGGGCCTGATCGTGTAGGGCGGATCGATGCCGTTGAGCCGGACCAGCTCGCGCAGGTCGACATCGTAGCGCCGCGCGATGGAGTAGACCGTCTCGCCCTTGGAGACGCGGTGCTGCCGGACGGTCGGGACGACCAGCGCCTGGCCGATCACCAGGGTGTAGGGCGGCGGCAAGCGGTTGGCGTCGATCAGGGCGCGCAGCGGCACGCCGTGGCGCCGCGCGATGCCGTAGACCGTGTCGCCCTTGGCCACCACGTGGCGGCCCTGCGACTGACCGGGCTGCGCCCGACCGGGGATCTTGATCTCCTGACCGATGCTCAGCGTGTAGGGCGCCGCCAGGTCGTTGTGGGCGATGATCTTCTTCGGCGGCACCCCGAACTTGCGGGAAATCGCGTAGACGGTGTCGCCCGCGCTCACCACGTGCACCGAACCGTCCCCCGGCTTCGCGGCGGGGACCGGGTCCAGCCGGGTCCCGCCCCTCGCCTCCAGCGGCGTCCGGTCGACTGTCTCGACCGGCGCCGACGACGCGCCGGATCGACCGACGGCGCCCACGGCGGGCCGGGGCTCGGTCTGGTCGGCCGTCGCGACGGCGCCCGAACGCGCCGCCTGGCGCTCCTTGTAGGCCGCCAGGTCCTCTTCGTTCAGGGGGATGGCGCAGCCATACAGTGCGGCCGCCGCGAGAACGGCCGTCATCGTAAGGCGAAGCCCGCGAAACGCGGGCCTATCCTGGCGGGTCCTCATGGCAATCGACGCGTTTCACCATGCCACGACCTCGGGGCTTCGAACGAAAACCCCACGCTCGATTCAATTCATGACAGAGTCGCGCCGCGGGGTCCAGCCGGCATTGAAGGCCGCCGGTCTTCCGGCCGGTCCGCGGTGACCAGGGGCACGAAGCGGACCGAGCCGAGGTTCTCCTCGGTGAAGCCGTCCCCGTGTCGCACCAGGCGCAGGAGCTCCTGGCGGCCGTGCGCGCCGACCGGAATCACCATGACGCCGCCCGGGGCAAGCTGGTCGGCCAGCTGCGGCGGCACGTCGCGCGCGCCGGCTGTGACGATGATCCGGTCGAACGGGGCCTGTGCGGGCCAGCCCGCCGAGCCGTCGCCGACGCGCGTCGTGATGTTATGGAGGCGCAGCTGGGCGAAGCGCTTCTCCGCCGTCCGGAGCAGCTTTGCCAAGCGCTCCACGCTGTAGAGCCGGCGGCACAGACGCGACAGCACGGCGGCCTGGTAACCCGAGCCCGTGCCGACCTCCAGCACCTTGCACCGCTTGTCCGACGCCAGCGCCTCGGTCATCACGGCAACCACCTCGGGCTTGCTGACGGTCTGCCCCTGATCGATCGGCAGCGCCCGGTTCTCGTAGGCCTGGTCCCGGAAAGGGGCCGGCACGAAGACGTCGCGCGGGATCCGCTCGATCGCCGAGAGCACCCTGGTATCGGAAACGCCGGCCCGCCGCAGGTCCATGATCAGACGGATCTGCCGCGCTTCCAGGCTCACGGGAAGATCCCCTCGAGGCTGTCAAGCGTTTCGCGATGGGTCAGGTCCAGGTGCAGCGGCGTGACCGAGATCGACTGGTCGAAGATTGCCGCCAGATCGGTGTCGGGCTGCGATGTCTCGTCGCTGGAAAAGTCCCCGACCCAGAGGTAGTCGCGCCCGGCCGGGTCCTTGCCCTTGAAGATCTCGATCGCCGTGTCGCGGCGACCCTGACGGCAGGCGCGGATGCCTTGGACCGAGTCGGGCCCGCCCGGCGGGAAGTTCACGTTGTAGAGGACTTCCGACGGCCACTGATGGTCGTAGAGCCGGCGCACGATGTCCGGTCCGAAGCGGGCCGCGGTGCGCCAGTCGATCATGCCGTCGTCCTCGCGCATCTGGCTGAAGGCGATCGCCCGGGCACCGAGCAGGGCGCCTTCCATGGCCGCGGCGATGGTGCCCGAATAGGTCACGTCCTCGCCCAGATTGACGCCGTGGTTGACGCCCGAGAGCACCAGGTCGGCGGGCCGATCGTTCATCAGCTCGTGCAGCGCCACCAGCACGCAGTCGGTCGGCGTCCCGTCCACCGAGTAGCGGCGCTCCTCGTACTTGCGGACGCGCAGCGGCCGGCGCAGGGTCAGGGAGTGGCTCGCCGCGCTCTGCTCGCTCTCCGGCGCGACGACCCAGACGTCGTCCGCGAGCGACCGGGCGATCCCGGTCAGCGTCTCGATCCCCGGCGCGAGAATGCCGTCGTCGTTGGTGACCAGGATCCGCGCCTTGGCGAGATCGGTGGGGCGGTCAACCATCGGCGGCGATCACGTCTCGGCCACCCATGTAGGGGCGGAGGACCTCCGGGATGCCGAGGCTGCCGTCGGCCTGCTGGTGGGTCTCCATCACCGCGATCAGCGCACGGCCGACCGCGACGCCCGATCCATTCAAGGTGTGCACGAAACGGGTCCCCTTCTCGCCGGTGGGCCGGTAGCGCGCCTTCATGCGGCGGGCCTGGAAGTCGCCGCAGTTGGAGCAGCTCGAGATCTCACGGTAGGCGCCCTGGCCCGGGAGCCAGGCCTCCAGGTCGTAGGTCTTGCGCGCCGAGAAGCCCATGTCGCCGGTCGAGAGCGTCACCACCCGGTAGTGCAGGCCGAGCGCCTGCAGGACGCCCTCGGCGCAGCCGGCCATGCGCTCCAGCTCCTGATCCGAATGGTCCGGGTGGGCGATCGAGACCAGCTCGACCTTCTCGAACTGATGCTGACGCAGCATGCCGCGGGTATCACGGCCCGCGGATCCCGCCTCAGAGCGGAAGCAGGGCGTATGGGCCGTGACCCGGATCGGCAGGTCGGACTCGTCGAGGATCTCCTCGGCCGCGAGGTTGGTCAGCGGCACCTCGGACGTGGGGATCAGCCAGTAGCCCTCGCCAGTGCGGAACTGGTCCTCCGCGAACTTGGGCAGCTGGCCGGTGCCGTAGAGCACCTGGTCGCGCACCAGCAGGGGCGGATTGACCTCGGTGTAGCCGTTCTGCTCGGTATGGCGGTCGACCATGAACTGCGCCAAGGCCCGGTGTAGGCGCGCCAAGGCGCCGCGCAGCACCACGAAGCGCGACCCGGAGAGCTTGGCCGCGGTCTCGAAGTCCATCAGGCCGAGCGCCTCGCCCAGCTCGAAGTGCTGCTTGGGTTCGAAGTCGAAGGCCGGCTGCGCGCCAAACACCCGCTCCTCGCGGTTGCTCGCCTCGTCGGGACCGTCGGGCACCTCCTCGGCCGGCGTGTTCGGCAGTCCCTCCAGCAGCTCGGTCAGCTCGGTCTCGGCCCGGCGCTCCTCGGCCTCGCTCTCGGCCATGGTCTTCTTGATGTCGGCCACCTCGGCCATCAGCTCGGCGGCGTCCTCGCCCTTCCGTTTGGCTTCGCCGATCGCCTTGGACGCCTCGTTGCGCCGCGCCTGCAGGTCCTGCAGCGCGGTCACGGCGTCGCGCCGGCGCGCATCGAGCGTGATGACCTGCCCCGACAGGGGCTCCAGGCCGCGCCGCTTGAGGCCCTGGTCGAAGGCCTCCGGGGATTCGCGGATCCACTTGATGTCGAACATGACGACTCGGGCTCGGCTCGAAATACGACGGCGCTCTTATAGGGGCAGTGACTCCGCGCTGTCCACCGGGGAAACGCCCGACCCCAGAGCAGATCCGGGTTTGATGGAATCGCCTCGGGCGATCCATCAACCCGGTGAATCTGCTCTAAACCTGAGATGTAGAGCGGATTTACATGTTTAGTTGGAAACCACGTAGTGGTTTCCAACTAAACATGATCCGCTCTAGGGGTCTGAGAGTCAGGTCGCCGCCGCCGGCGCGGTGTCGTCCTCGTCGTCGTCGTCGAACTCGTCGTCGCCGCGCTTCTTCTCGACCAGCTTCGCCATGTAGATCGAGACCTCGTAGAGGATGACGATCGGGACCGCCAGGCTGATCTGGCTGATCGGATCTGGCGGCGTGAAGATCGCCGCCACGATGAACACGCCGACGATGGCGTACTTCCGCTTTCGTGCCATGCCCTTGGAGGTGGCGAGGCCGACCTTGGCCAGCAGGGTCATGA
Source organism: Kiloniellales bacterium (assembly GCA_030064845.1). Lineage (NCBI taxonomy): Bacteria > Pseudomonadati > Pseudomonadota > Alphaproteobacteria > Rhodospirillales > Kiloniellales bacterium. Next base: position 54,013 of record JASJEC010000050.1, on the reverse strand, counting down.
CGATGGGAAGCTGGAAGCAGAGCCCGAAGACGAAGATCAGGGTCATCACAAGGGAGAAGTACTCGTTGACCTTGGGCAGGAGCTCGATGGTCATGCTCTCACTGTTGCTGCTGGCGGTGAGCGCGGCGAAGAACTCCCAGGCCAGCGGCATGATGATGAAATAGACCAGGGCGCCGCCGAGGAAGAACAGGATCGGCGAGCAGATCAGGAAGGGCGCCAGCGCGGTCTTTTCGTCCTTGTAGAGGCCCGGCGCGACGAACAGCCAGAACTGGGTCAGGAAGATCGGGCAGCTGAAAAAAGCGCCGAAGAAGAAAGCGACCTTGATGTCGGTGATGAAGACCTCGAGCAGGTGCGTGTAGATCAGCTTACGGTCCTGGCCCTGGTCCTCGAGGACTTCGAGCAGGGGGTCGGCGAGAAAGGCGAAGAGCGGCTGGGCGAAGTAGAAGCAGACCAGGAAAGCCAGCAGGAGGCCGATGCAGCTGTAGAGCAGTCGTTGTCTGAGCTCGATCAGATGTTCGAGCAGCGGCATCTTGCCGCCTTCCGCCTCCTGCGCGCTCATGCCCGCTTCTGCTCGCCGTCGCCGCCGCTCGCCGTCTCGACCTCGGGCTCCGCCGGCGGCGTCACGGAATGCGCCGGCGCGACCTGCGCCGGATGGTGGATGACCTTGGCCTCGCGGCCCCCGGCTTCAGGCTTGTCCTTGTCCGTGTCCTCGGCCTTGTCCTCCGCGCCGCCCCCAGCCCCTTCCGTCTCCGCACGATCCGCGGTATTCGGGTCGCCGGCGTCCGGCTTCGCAGGCGTCGCGCGCGAGGACTCCGCGATGTTCCTGGCTTCTTCCGCGACTTCACCTTCTGGATCAACCGTGTCTTCTATTATTTTGTTTATATTCATATTTTTTGTTTTGTTGATCGCGTTCCTGGTCTCCTCGAGGTCGGCCTCCCGCACCATGTCGTCGAGCCCCGACTGGAACTCATGCGCCAGCCCGCGGACCTTGCGCATCCAATGGCCCATGGAGCGCAGGACCTTCGGCAGTTCCTTGGGGCCGATGACCATGAGCGCCAGCAGGGCGATCAAGGCCATTTCCATCCAGCCTAGGCCGATTTCGAACATGGTCCGCTACGAGCAGTTGAAGGAAGATCTCGCGGTCACCGCGGCGTCAACCGTCGGTTCCGGTCTTTTCCTTCTGCTTCTCCGCCACCCTAGCCGCGGCCGGCTCGTCCTTCGCGATCACCTTCTGGTCTTCCTCGTCTTCGCCGTCCTGCTTGTCTTCCTTCAGACCTTTTTTGAAGGCGTTGATGCCCTTGCCCATGTCCTTCATGAGCCGGGGGATCTTGCCGCCGCCGCCGAACAGCACGAGCACGACCACGAGTACGATCAGCCAATGCCAAACGCTAAATGTACCCATGTTGCCGGGTTCTCCCTTGTCGCTCCGGGCCCAGGCCCGTCTGGCGCGGACTATGGCAAAAAGGCCCGGATGCCGCAATCTTTCCGGATCTGGGCCGGATCTGGGCCGGATCGGGAGTTTAGGGCTCCGTGGCGGGCGTCGCGGCCCCGGCCTCGGATGCCGCCAGGGGAAAAACGAAGGCCTGGGACTGGTCCAGGTGGACCACCAGTTTCTGGTCCTCCGTCGGCAGGAAGCGCCCGGGGACCCGGGCGTGCAGGTGGAGGCCCTCGGACGTGCCGTTCACGCTGAGATGCACGAGGCTGCTGCGGCCGAGCATGCGCGACGCCAGGACCCGCGCGGTGCCCACGCCCTCGTCGCCGGCTTCGGGGCCGAGGGGCTGGAGACGCAGAGCCTCGGGTCGGATCAGGACCTTCACGGGCGTTTCCTCGGCCATATCGGGGGCCGCGACCTCGCCGAACGGCGTGGTCACCCGGCCGTCTCGAACGACCCCCTGCAACTCGTTGATTTCTCCGAAGAAACCGGCCACGAAGGCGTCGGCCGGAGCGAAGTAGAGATCGGCCGGCCGGCCCACCTGGATCAGCTTGCCGGCCCGCATCACGGCGACCCGGTCGGCCATGAACATGGCTTCCTCGGGGTCGTGGGTGACCATCAGGGTCGCCGCGCCGCTCTCCTTGAGCAGATGCAGGGTCTCGTCGCGCACCTGGTTGCGCAGCCGGGAGTCGAGCCCGGAGAAGGGCTCGTCCAGCAGCATGACCTTGGGCTCCGGCGCCAGGGCCCGGGCCAGGGCGACACGCTGCTGCTGGCCGCCGGAAAGGGTGTGGGGAAAGGACGCCGCGGCGTGGGCCATGCCGACCTGACGCAGGCAGCTCTCGACCCGTTGGCGCCGGGCCTCCGCGCCCAATCCGCGCAGGCCGAAAGCGACGTTGTCGGCGACCGAGAGATGGGGGAACAGGGCGTAGTCCTGGAATACGAGCCCGATACTGCGCCGTTCCGGCGGCAGATTTCGTCCAGGACCCGCCACTTCGACCCCGGCCAAGGTCACTCGGCCGCGCTGCAGGGGCTCGAGCCCCGCGGCGATCCGGAGCGCCGTCGTCTTACCGCAGCCCGACGGCCCGAGCAGGCAGACGACCTCGCCGCGGGCCACGGCCAGGCTCACGTTGTCGACCGCCAACACCTCGTCGTAGGCGTGGCTGACGCCCTCGAGCCGGAGCGCGTCCTCCGTCATGGTCTAGGGTTGTTCTCGCCGTCGCGCATGGCGCACGGTATTGCGAATGACTCGCACATTCAATGCCTGTGCTCAGGAACCGGGGGTCTTGGTGTCCGCGGCGGCCTGGGCGGCCTTCTCGCCCGCTGCGGTGGAACCCTTCTCGCCCTCGTCGCCGAATTCGGCCGCCAGCATCTCCCAGGGGTCTTCCGATCCCTCGCCCTCGGGCTCCGCGTCTTCGCTTTCGCCGGGGAAGTCGGGGGCGGGCACGACACGGGAATCCAGCAGGCCGGCGGCCTTGAGATCCTTGACGCCGGGCAATGCCTCCAGGCTCTCGAGCCCGAAGTGGTCCAGGAAGCCGTCGCTCGTGCCCCAGGTCACCGGGCGTCCCGGTGTCCGGCGCCGCCCTTTCGGCTTGATCCAATCGGTTTCGAGCAGTGTGTCGAGCGTCCCGCGCGACAGGGCGACGCCGCGGATCTCCTCGATCTCGGCCCGTGTCACCGGCTGGTGGTAGGCGATGATCGCAAGGGTCTCCAGGGCGGCGCGCGACAGCTTCTTCACTACCTCCCGCTCGACCAACATCAGGGACGAGAGGTCCGGCGCCGTGCGGAAGGCCCAGCGCTGCCCGACGGGGACCAGGTGGACCCCGCGATCCGCGTAGCGCGCGCGGAGCTCCTCCAGGAGACCATCGAGATCGACGCCCTCCGGCAGATGCCGGGCCAGGTCGCTGCGGCTGAGGGGCTCGGCGGCGGCGAAGAGTATCGCTTCCAGCAGCCGCAGATGCTGGAATCGCTCGCTCATGATTCCGGCCCCTGCGGGCTGACGAAGATCGGCCCGAAGCTCTGGTCCTGGCGCACCTTCAACTTGCCTTCACGGCAGAGTTCCAGGCTGGCCGCGAAGGTCGCCGCGATCGCCGAGCGCCAGATCAGCCCACCGCGCAGGTCGGCGGGCAGGAAAGCCGCCAGCGAGCGCCAGCCGGGCGTCTCGCCGATCAAGCCGGTGAGGCGGTTCATCGCCTGCTCGACCGAGAAGAAATCGGAGGCCGGCACCTGCAGCACGCTGACCCGGGCGCGGCCCCTGATCTCTCCGTAGGCCTTGAGCAGGTCGTAGAGCGTGGCGTCGTGGCGGGATCTGGTTACCCGCTTCAGGCCTTCCGGCTCCCCGCGGCTGAAGCGTTCCTGCCCCAGGCGCGGCAGCGTCAGCAGCTTGCGCCCCGCCTCCTTCATGGCCTCGAGCCGCTGCAGCCGGTGGCGCAGCGCCGCGGCCATCTCCGCCGCGCTCGGCTCCTCCGGGTCCTCCGGCTCGGGCAGCAGCAGCTTGGACTTGAGGTAGGCCAGCCAGGCGGCCATCACCAGGTAGTCCGCCGCCGGCTCCAGGCGCAGGCGGGACGAGCGGCGGACGAACTCGAGGTACTGATCGGCCAGCGCCAGGATCGAGATGCGCGTCAGGTCGACCCGCTGCTCGCGGGCGAGCTTCAGCAGCACGTCGATCGGTCCGTCGTAGCCGTCCAGGTCGACAACGAAGTCGTCGCTGGTCGTGCGGACAGGATCTTCCCACGGCTCCACGGGAGGCGGCCCCTCGCTCACAGCGCGCCCTCCATACCGAGCCCCGCCAGCTGCAGGAAGAACCCGAGGAGATACTCCACCGGGACCCATACCACCCAGTGAAACACCTCGAGGTCGTAGCCCAGTTGGCGGCCGACGTAGGGCAAGAGGAAGATGATGCCGATCAGGATCAGCAGGCCGTAGCGTTCGAGCCGCGCCAAGGGCACCGCCAGCGGGGGCGGCAGCAGGCCGACAGCGACGCGTCCACCATCGAGCGGCGGCAGAGGCAGCATGTTGAACACCGCCAAGACGAGATTTATGAGGATCGAGTTAAACAGATTCGCGGCCAGCCATCCACCCAGGGAACCTGGAAACAGCGGGACTAGGTGAAGCAGCAGCGCCGACGCGGTCGCCAGCAGCAGATTGGCCCCGGGACCCGCGGCCGCCACCAGCACCATGTCGCGTTTCGGCTGGCGCAGCCGATGGAACGCCACGGGGACCGGCTTTGCCCAGCCGAACAGGAAAGGCGCCCGAACCAAGAGCAGAACCGCCGGCAGGAAGACCGTGCCGAAGCCGTCGACATGGCGAAGCGGGTTGAAGCTGACCCGGCCCAGACGGTAGGCCGTGTCGTCGCCCAGGCGCCAGGCGATGTAGCCGTGGGCCGCCTCGTGCAGGGTGATCGCCAGGAGCACGGGCAAGACCCAGACCGAAGCAGTGTAGAGAAGGCCCCAGGGCTCGAAGTCCATTGCGCCGGTCTAGCCCGCATTTCTCGCCGTGTCCATGGCCTGCGTCGCGTTCAGGCGGGTCGCCCGGCAAGGAGACGGGCGAAGAGCGTAGCCGAGGCTACGGTCGAGGCCTTCGACGCCGAGAAACGCGGGCTAGGCGACGCGCATCAGGTCGTCAAGCCGTGCGGACAGGGTCTCGATATCGCCCGGCGCGGCCGACGTCCGGCGGCCACGCGCGTCCAGCCATCGGCGTGCGGCCGAACCGGTCATGGGACCGACCGCCTTGGCGGCCGCTTCCATCTCGTCGCGCTCTCCGTTGCAGTGGAGCGCGATGTCGCAGCCGGCGCCGAGCGCCCGCGTCGCCCGGTCGCCGATCGTGCCGTCGAGCGCCTCCATGGAGAGATCGTCGGTCAGGAGCAGGCCCTGGAAGCCTATGCTGCCGCGGATGACCTCTTCGATGACGACGGCCGACGTCGTCGCCGGCTGATCGGGATCAATCGCCTCGAAAACGATATGGGCCGTCATGCCGAGTGGCATATCGGCCAGATGGCGGAACGGAACGAAGTCCAACGCCTCCAATTCGTCGCGGGACGCGGCGACCCGAGGCAGCTCCAGATGGCTGTCGACCACCGCCCGTCCGTGGCCGGGCATGTGCTTGATCACGGGCAGCACGCCGCCGGTCATCAGGCCGGCGCAGCAGGCCCTCCCGAGGTCCGCGACCAGCGAGGGCTCGGGCCCGAAGCTGCGGTCGCCGATGACCGCGTGGCCCTCGGGCCTCTGCAGATCGAGGCACGGCAGGCAGTCCACATCTATGCCCAGGGCCGCGAGTTCGGCGGCGATGATCTGGGCGTTGAGGTCAACGGCTTCTCGGGCGGCGGCCAGATCGACCTCGGCCAGGCGTCCGAAGCGGCCCGAGGCTGGGGCCGCTCTCCAGTGCGGCGGCTTGAGGCGCTGCACCCGCCCGCCTTCCTGATCGATCAGAACCGGAGCATCGTCGCGGCCGACGCTCTCGCGGAGCGACTGCACCAGAGCCTGAACCTGCCCCGGCGAGTCGCAGTTGCGGGCGAAGAGGATGAACCCGAAGGGATCGGTCTCGCCGAAGAACCCCTTTTCCCAGGGCGTCAGGACAAGACCTTCGCAGCCGAAAATGACGGCGCGATGGCTCACGGCGCTACCGCTTGACGACCAGGCAGTCCTGCTTGCGGGACTTCAGCTCCGCGCAGAGGTCGATCGCGGTGGCGCGGTTCGGGAACGGCCCAGCCTGGACCCGGTGGTAGGTCCGGCCGTTGACGTCCGCCTCTTGGAGATAGAGCACCATGCCGGCGAGCAGGTCCGGAAACTTACTCTGGAAGCGGCTCCAGGCGTCTTCGCCGACCTGCTTCGAATTGAACGACCCCAGCTGCAACAGGTAGCTGCCCTTCGCGGGCGCCGTCGCTTTGGCCCTCGGCAAGGCCGCCTGCACCTGCCGCGCCGGGCTGGCGGGCGGCTGAGCGGCCCCGGCCGGAGCAGCGGCGCTGGGGGCGGCCGCCAGCGTGGAGGCAGCGGTCGTCGTGCCGGAGCCGCCGGCCTGGGTCCGCGGCTGCGCGGGTTGCGCTTGAGCCGGCGGTCGGGCCTGGGTCCGAGGTTGAATCTGACCCTGGAACTGTGAGCTGGAACTCCCGCCGGGCGAGGTCGTGATCGAGCCCACGCCGGTCGTGCCGCTGCCCGTCACCGCCGGCCGCGCCGCGGCCGTGGTGTCGACCACCGGCTTCGGCGTCTCCGGTGGCGGCAAAAGCCGTTCCACCACGGGCGGGCTTCCGTTGGCCGGCTGATTGAGCACCAGGCGATCCTGGTACGGTACCTCCAGGCCACCCGGATTCTCGGGCTTGACCTTGACAGGGTCATCCATCGCCTGGATCACAGGAACGTCGGAACCACCGCCGCCGAAGAACCATTTGTAGCCGAGGAACCCGCCGACGCCGACAACACCGACGATCGCGCCAATCATGAAGATCGAGACCAGGCGTCGCCCGCGCCCTTCCTGCGGCGCCGCCCTGCCCTGGGCGCGCAGAACCCGGCGACCCTGCTGCGGCTTCCGGCGCGGCTTTACCTCGACCGCCGTATCCAGTTCGAGCTCGCCTTCCTCACGGGACGCCGACGCGGAGGGCTGGGAACCACTCCGCATGAACTCGGGCCATTTTTCGAATGCCTTCATTTTCGCTCCTCGGGCCGGACAGCGGCGCTCTGCAGCCCCGAAAACAGTGTTGTGCGGCGCAATCCGCTGCGACAGAGCGGTTCCGCTATCTCTCGAGCGGCCTGAATGGAAGCTTGGAGCGTTGCAATGGCCCGAACAGGGTCCAGCAAGGTCAGGCCCTTCTTTTTCGTTGTGACAGCGAGTTCGCTTGAGCCCCGTAACGCATCAGAACAATCCGCCGCGAGTCGGTCAAGCCGTTGCTCGGTCATGTTCCGAAATTGCCACATCAGGCTCGTGTTCCCACGATAACGTTCGTCGCTCCGCCGCGCTGCGCGCCCTCGGATAACGACGCGGAGCCTACGGGCCGCTTATCCGCGAGTTTCAACAGCAATCCTTAAATGTCCCTTAATCATGTTTGGAAAGGAATTGGCCACCGAGCCGAGCCGGCTAGATCTTGGCGTAGACGTCGAACAGCTTCTGGTGCTCGGCCAGCGCGAAGCGGTCGGTCATGCCGGCGATGTAGTCGGCGACGACCCGGGCCCGCTCTGATTCCGGGACACCGGCCTGCTCCCCTTGCCATTCCGGCGGCAGGCAGTCGGGCCGCCTCAGGTAGAACGCGAAAAGATCGGTCACGACCGGCCCGACCTTCGAGGCCATCCGGCTCACCCGGTAGTGGCGATACATGTGCCGGAACAGGAATGCCTTGAGGCCGCGGTCCTGGTCAGCCATGGCTTGCGAGAAGCTGACGACCGGCCGACCGAGACCTCTCACGTCCTCGGGATCGCGCGGGTCGGCCTCGACGAGGCGCCGCGAGGTCTCCTCGAGCAGGTCGCGGACCATGGCGTCGATCACGCGGCGGGTCGTTTCGTGGATGACCCGGCCATTGTCGAGGCCGGGATAGCGTTGCAGCACGCCGGACAGGAGCGGACCGGCCAGCGGCACCTCGGCCAGATCCGCCAGATCGAACAGTCCGGCGCGCAGCCCGTCGTCGAGATCGTGGCTGTTGTAAGCTATGTCGTCGGCCAGCGCGGCGACCTGGGCCTCGGCCGAGGGATAGCTCGCCGGCATCAGGTCGAACCGCGCGCAGAAGGCCGCGATAGAGGGCCGCAGTTCGGGACCGGGAGCGCCCTCGCCCGTCCCCTCACCCGTCTCCTGGGCCAGGAGCGGCCCATTATGCTTCACGGTGCCCTCGAGGGTCTCCCACGTGAGGTTCAGACCGTCGAACTCGGCGTAGCGCTTCTCCAGCTGGGTCAGGATCCGGAAGGTCTGCTCGTTGTGGTCGAAACCGCCGTGATCCTTCATGGCGGCATGCAGGGCGTCCTCGCCGGCGTGGCCGAAAGGCGTATGTCCGAGGTCGTGGGCCAGCGCCAAGGCTTCCGCCAAGTCCTCGTTCAAACCGAGGTGGCGGCTGACCGAGCGGGCGATCTGGGCGACTTCGATCGAGTGGGTGAGCCGGGTCCGATAGTAGTCGCCCTCGTGATACACGAAGACCTGGGTCTTGTATTTGAGCCGGCGGAAGGCGCCGCTGTGAATGATGCGGTCCCGGTCGCGCTGAAAGCAGGACCTGTTGGGGCTCTCGGGTTCCGGGAACAGCCGGCCCCGGCTCTGCGCCGCGTGGCAGGCGTAGGGCGCGAGGTCGGCCGAATCGGTCATGGCGGCACCCTAGAGCAGATCCGGGTTCGATGGAATCGCCAGAAGCAGTTCTTCAAACCCGGTGAAACTGCTCTAACCCAAGGGGACTTGGAAACCACCGCCGGGATGCCAAATGAAAGCCTATGCGCTAGAATGGCGCCAACGACGCGGAAGCCACCACTCCGGGATTATGGTTACGATGAACGAAGTCAGCGCACCCACCTTGACGCTCTCCGATAGCGCGGCCCGGCGTGTTTCCGTCCTGATCGAGCAGGAGCAGCGGGACGGCCTGATGCTGCGTGTCGCGGTCTCCGGCGGCGGCTGCTCGGGGTTCCAGTACGGCTTCTCCTTCGACGACCGTAAGAACGAGGACGACCGGACCTTCGAACGGGACGGGGTCACGGTGGTGGTGGACGAGGCGTCTCTGGATCTCTTGAACGGGTCCACCATCGACTATGTCGAGGAATTGATCGGCGCCTCGTTCCAGATCAAGAACCCGCAGGCCACCTCGTCCTGCGGCTGCGGGTCCTCCTTTGCCATCTGACGACCCGCCGGGGTTCAGGCCACGCGCCCCGTCGGCCCGTCCGGAGTAAGCGCCGTGGTCAAGATCGCCACCTGGAACGTCAACTCGGTCAAGGCGCGCATCGGAAACGTGCTGGAATGGCTCGGCGCGGCGGAACCCGATGTCGTCCTGCTGCAGGAAATCAAGTGCGTGGAGGACAACTTTCCGCGGCTCGAAATCGAGGCCCTGGGCTACAACTGTCTGGTCGTTGGCCAGAAGAGCTACAATGGCGTCGCCATCCTGTCGCGCGAGCCGCTCGAGGATCCGGTAACCCGCCTGCCGGAGGAGCCCGAAGACGAGCAGGCGCGCTATGCGGAAGCGACGACCTTCGGGCTCCGGGTCGCCTCGCTCTATCTCCCGAACGGCAACCCGACCACAGACCGCGCGAAGTATGGCTACAAGCTGCGCTGGATGGACCGCCTGGAGAGCCATACGCGCGATCTCCTGTCGCGGGAATCGGTCTTCGTGCTCGGCGGCGACTACAACGTCTGCCCGACCGACGACGACGTGTACGACCCGGTCGGCTTCAAGGACGACGCCCTCTGCCGGCCCGAGTCGCGCCGGGCCTTCCGGCGCCTCGTCAACCTGGGCCTGACTGAAGCCTGGCGGGCGCTGCATGATCAGCCGCGGGTCTATTCCTTCTGGGACTACACGGGCGCGGCCTTCCAGAACGACAACGGGCTGCGGATCGATCACTTCCTGCTCTCGCCCCAGGCCGCTGACCGGCTGGTGGCCTGCGAGATCGACAAGGAACCACGAGCCAGGGAGAAGGCCTCGGATCACACCCCTGTGGTCCTCGAACTGGCCGCCGTCTGACCGCGGGCCGCAAGGCGCGGCCCTAGAGCAGATCCGGATTCGATGAATCTGCTCTTCCGTCAAAACATGATCCGCTCTAGGGAGTCCGAGCATGACGGAACAACACGTCGAGGGCGGTTGCCTCTGTGGCCGCGTCCGCTACGCGCTGACCAAGCCGATTTCCTCGGTGGTGCACTGTCACTGCCGGATGTGCCGCCGGGCCAGCGGCGCGCTCATGGTCACTTGGCTCACCCTGCCGATCGGCGGCTTCGCGATCACCCGCGGGAGCCTGCACGACTACGACTCTTCGGCCCACGCGCGGCGGGGCCTCTGCGGCAACTGCGGCACCCAGATCAGCTTCTGGACCCGCTTCAGCCCCGACGACATCGACATCACGCTCGGCAGCCTGGATCACCCAGAGGCCTTTCAGGCGAGCGGCAATATCTGGACCTCGGCCCGGATTCCCTGGTTGACGGTCGACCCCGATCTGCCGGACCACGCCGAGTCCCTGACTTAAAACATTCGTTCAACAAGAATTGTTATTAGACTGATAAATGCCATTCATTCCGCTCCACGATAAGAACCCACGGGTGCTGGTCTCCCAGCCATGGATCACTTGGGCGACGATCCTGGCCTGCGCGGCGGTCTATCTGGTTCAGGCATCCACTCCGCCAGACGAACTCCGGCTCATGATCCTGGCCTACGGCGCAATACCGGCGGCGATCGTGGACCACGCCGCACTGCCGCCGGAGATCGCCCAGGTCCCGCCCCTGGCGACCCTCTTCACCCACCAGTTCCTGCATGGCGGCCTGCTCCACCTGCTGTTCAACATGGCCTACCTCTGGGTCTTCGGCGACAACGTGGAAGACGCCATGGGACACGTTCGGTTCGCGGTCTTCTTCCTGGTCTGCGGCGCCGTTGCCGCTCTCGCTCAGGTCGCCGCGGACCCTTTGGCGACGGCGCCGATCATCGGTGCCAGCGGGGCGGTCTCCGGCATCCTCGGCGCCTATCTGCTGCTGCACCCTCAGGCCAGGATCCTGGTCCCGATCATCATCGTGCCGATCTACCTGCCGGCTTATCTGCTTCTACTCGTGTGGATCGGCTTCCAGTTCTATGCCGTGACTCACATGCCGGCGGTCGGCCAGGGCGTGGCGTGGTGGGCCCATATCGGCGGCTTCTTGGCGGGGCTCGTCCTGGTCGTTCCCTTCCGCTACAAGTCCGTTCCGCTCTGGCGCCGGGGCGAGCTGCCGGGGGGGATCGAACTCACGGTCCAGGATACGCGGCGCGAGCGCCGGGAGGAGCCTGAGCCGGGCGCGGGAAGCAGCAGCCGAGAAAGCGATCGGAAACGCGGCAGCGGCAAGCGCGGTCCATAGGGCTGACTGCCCTAGTGGCGCTGCACGTCGCCAGCGGGAGCGCCGCCATCGGCAACCCTCGTGTTGACCCAGGTCATCGCCTCGCTGAGGATCGGCTGCCCAACCTCGACGGTGACGATCTCCTGGAATTCGGCCAGGGCCGCTTCAACGTTTCCCGCATGTTCGTCGCGCCCGTGCGCCCTCAAGAGCTTGGCGAGCGCCGCCCCATGGGCGAGCGACAAGGCTGCAACACGCGCGTGATAGGTTTGATCTGTGACCATGGGATCTGCCCCTCTTCCCTAACGTCTCCCTTACGCGACACCCCACTGCAAGACCTCAACATATGGAACCTTACCCATATATTATAACAAGATGTTGATGACCCCAAAGCGAAAAATAGCGCAAATAGCTTAGTGGGTCTTCTCGGGGCTCAGTCAGGCCAGGCGGTCGGCGGCGCTGCGTTGACGCGTGGTAGGCGTGCGAGGGCCAAAGCCTTGCGGACGACCCCCCGCCTGGTGGCGCCTCAGTCGGTCAGATGATCGCGTGCCGGACCTTGGCAGAAACCCACTCGCTGACCAGGACGGTCGCCACGATCGCGAGCAGAATCACGGACACCTTGCTCCAGGCGAGCTCCATGACCGATGCGTTGAGCTGGATTCCGATTCCGCCGGCGCCGACAAGGCCGAGGATCGTCGACTCGCGGATATTGATATCCCAACGGAATACAGTGATTCCCGCAAACGCCGGAAGAATCTGCGGCGCGATCCCATAGGCCAGGATCTGCGGACCAGAAGCGCCAGTCGCGGTCACCGCCTCGACCTGGCTGGGGTCGATCTCCTCGATCGCCTCGTAGAGCAGCTTCGCGATGAAGCCGATCGAACGAAAGCCGATGGCGAAGATGCCGGCGAACTCCCCCGGACCAACGATGGCGACCAGCAGAAGCGCCCATATGAGGGAGTTGATCGAACGCGACGAGACGATGATGAAGAGCGCTACCGGCCGCACGAAGAGCGCCGAGGGTGTCGTGTTGCGCGCAGCGAGAAAGGCGACCGGCACGGCGAAGATGATCGCCAGTACCGTGCCCAGAGTGGCGATGTTGATGGTGTCCCAAAGCGGCATCCAGAGCTTGTCCATGTAGGACCAGCGCGGCGGCACCATGCGCGCGCCGAGGTCGGCGGCCTGGGTGCCGGCGTCCAGGACGAAGAACCAGATCGTCTTGTCGGAAATCAGCTTGAAGCAGTAGAGGAAGATCGAGAGGCCGACCAGCCAGGCGAACCAGGTTCCGATCTGACGGCCCCAATCGCGCCGCTGCCAGATCTTGACCGCACCTTCTTCGCGCACCGGCATCACTGCACCCAATTGCGCACGATGCCGGAGGTGTACTCCACCACCATGACGATGGCGATGATCACCAGCAGGATCGCCGCCGCCGAGTCGAACTCATAGCGCTCGAAGGCCGTGTTCAAGGTCGCCCCGATGCCGCCGCCGCCGACGATCCCGACGATCGCCGATTCTCGGAAGTTGATATCCAGGCGGTAGAGCGAGAGCCCGATGAAACGCGGCATGACCTGGGGCTGGACCGCGTAGTTGAGCCATTGGAACCAACCGGCCCCGGTGGCGCGCACCGCTTCGGCCTGGGCGGGATCCATGTCCTCGATGTCTTCGGCGAGCAGTTTGGCAAAGAAGCCGATGGTCGCAAAGCTCAAGGTCACGAAGCCGGCGAAGGGGCCGAAACCGAAGAGCTTCACGAAGAAGATCGCCAGCAGTATCTCCTGAAAGCTGCGCGAAATGGCGACAATTCCCCGGCAGAAGTAGTAGATCGGGGCCGGTGCCAGGTTACGCGCCGCTCCCAGTCCGATCGGCACGGAGATCAGGATGCCGACGACCGTCGAGGCCACGGTCATCCAGAGGCTTTCCATCACGCCGTCCTGGATCTCCTCCCAGCGGGAGGCGAAATCCGGCGGGAAGAAGGCCGCGACGAAGGCCTGGCCGCGCGGCAGGCCCTCGTAGACCCGAACCCAGTTGACGTCGACCGTTCCGAAGGCGGCGGCGATGTAGAGCGCGACGCCGATTGCCAGCGCCCAGCGCAAGCGCCGATTGGCGATCAGCGGCGGCCGCTTCCAACGCCGCGGGGCCGTCCCCGGAGCCGCCACATCAGCCATGTCAGGTCGCGCCTGCCAGCCGGTCCCGGTCGAGTTCGGGATGGGGGGCGTCGGAGATCTCCGCTGTCTCCCCCTCGTCGCCCCGCTGGATCGTCGCCGACCAGTCTTCCTCGCCGTAGATCTGGGTCAGGACTTGATCGTTCAGGCCTTCTGGCGGCCCATCATAGACCACGGCGCCGAACTGAAGTCCGACAATCCGCTTGGCAAACATCTGCGCCAGCAGCACGTCGTGGATGTTGATGATCGCCGGCAGGTTCCGTTCCTCGCAGAGCTCGCAGACCAGGCGCATGATCTGGCGGGAGGTCTTGGGATCCAGGCTCGCCGTCGGCTCGTCGACCAGGAGGAGCTGCGGATCCTGGATCAGGGCGCGGGCGATGCCGACGCGCTGGCGCTGCCCGCCCGAGAGCTCGTCGGCCCGCTTGTCCACCATGTGATCGAGCCCGACCCGCTCGAGCAGGCGGAACGCCTCGTTGATGTCGCTCTGCGGGAACTTCCGAAAGTAGCTGCGCCAGAAGCCGACGTACCCGAGCCGGCCGGACAGCACGTTCTCCATCACGCTCAGGCGCTCGACCAGGGCGTACTCCTGAAAGATCATGCCCATGCGGCGTCGCGCCCGCCGCAGTGCGCGGTTGCCGAGCTTCGTGATCTCCTGGTCGCCGAGGAAGATCCGCCCCCCGGTCGGTTCGACCAGCCGGTTGATGCAGCGTATCAGGGTCGACTTGCCCGCGCCGGAGGGGCCGATCAGCGCCATGACCTGGCCCTTGGGCACCTCGAGATCGACGCCCTTCAACGCCTGGTCGCCCGTCGGATAGGTCTTGACCAGACCCTCCAGGCGCAGCATCGCCCCTCCCCTTACGCGGATACGTTTTCGCGTATGGCTACCTGCAGTCGTAAGAGACGCCGTTGGCCGCGTCGATCTTGCGGATCACGTCCCAGTCCGACTTGTGATGGATCGAGACGAACTTGTCCTCCTTCTTGAACTCCTTCTTCAAATCGGAGCCTTCCCAGTCGAAGGTGAAGAAGGCCTGCTTGATCTTGGCGACCACTTCCGGATGCAGATTGTTGGCATGACCGTAGCCCGTGGTGGGGAAGGTCGCCGAGCGATAGACCGTCCGGATCTTCGCCGGATCGACCACGTCCCGGTCGATCATGCGCTTGAGAACGGAGTTCGCGACGGCCGCCGCCTCGTAATCCCTGTTGGCGACCCCCATGATCGAGTTGTCGTGCTTGCCCGAGAAAGTTGTCTGGAAATCCGTCTCGGCGACCAGTCCGAACTCGGATTTGAGCAGGGCCGAGGGCGCCTTGAAGCCGGAGTTGGAGGTCGGCGAAGTAAAGGCCAGAGTCCGGCCCTTGATGTCGGACGGCGATCCGATATCGCTATCCGCCGGCACGATGATCTCCATCTCGTAGCCGAAGGAACCGTCGGCCGAGGCCATCATGGCGAAGGGCACGAAGCCGGCGCAGCTGACCGCCACCGGATTGCCGCCGGTATTGACGCCGGCAACGTGCAACCGGCCCGATCGCATGGCCTCGTATTGGGCGGCATAGGACTGCACCGGGAAGAACACCACCTTCTTGCCGGTCACCTTCGCCATGTGGTCGATGAAGCCCTGCCAGACCTTGGCGTAGACCGCGGGGTCCTCCACCGGCGTATAGGAGAAGATGATGGTATCCGGATCGACCCATTCCTTGGGATCGAGCGGCAAGTCAGCGACCAAGTCCCCGTCCCGGTCACAGTAGCGTTGATCCAGCGTGCCGCGCGGGCAGTCTTCCTGGGCGCCGGCCGGCGTGGCCGCCAACACCAGGGCGCCAAGAGCCAGCGCTGAAAGCGAAAGTCTAGACCCCAATTTGATGTCCAACATAAAACGCCTCCCCTATCCCCTTGTGATTTCTCTTATTTGTGGGGTTTGCCTAAGTCAAGAAACCTACATTGAGATGCAAGCTTAATCTGACGCTCCCCGATCGCGCAACGTGGATCAGGCTCCCGAGATCTCGAACGATACGCAGACATGACGCGCGCGCCGGTTCGGGGAGGCAAGGCACTTACCTTCGGCCGGTAGCGGATTTCCCGCAGCAGCTTGCGGATCATGGCCTCGGTGAAGTCTTCGTAGCTGTCGACCGAAAGGGCGAAGGCCTCGTTCCCCGCGATCACGTGGGAGCGGTAGTAGCTCGCCAGATCCGGCACTTCGTTCTGGATCGCGAGGCCATTGATGGTGATTCCCCGCGCCGTTGCCACGAAGCGGGCCTGCTTCGGCATGACGGTATAGTCCCGCGGCGCGGTCTCCTTGCCGTCGCCGGATACGTCGATCACCTTGCGCAGGCTCTCGATGTCGTTCCGTTCGAACAGACGGACGCTGTAGGCGACGGCCTGGCCTATGCCCGTGCCGCCCGCGACCCGCCTCGGAAAGCTCTCGACGAAGCGCGCCAGGCGCTCGGCGCCCTCCGGCGAGGCAACGACAAACCAGTCAGACGCGTCCTTCGGCTCGGTCGCCTCGGCCCAGGTAAGCAGCGCGACGGCGATCCGGCCATAGGGCCCGGAACGGATCGCCTCCTGGACGGCCTGGTCGCGGAACGCGGTTGCGATCCCGGACATTTGCAGGGCGTATTCCCGCTCATCGACGCTGCCGGACGCGTCGACCGCGAGCACCAACTCCAGGTCGACCGCGTAGGGTTCGGCGTCCTGGGCGAAGACGGCGGTGGGTTGCGCAAGGGTCATGGCCAAGGCGGCCACGGCCAGCAAGGAGCCGGGGCGTTTCCTTACTGCCATAAACGGGGGACAGCGCATGAGCGTTGCCGGCTCCGGGTTGCTGGCGCGGGGTCAGGCCAGTGTCCCTCGCAGCCGCGACGACGCAAGCGCGAATAGGGTCAGAGCCGCCCAACAGGGCCGTCAATCGTCCTCATCTTCGATGAATTCGACGCCAATCCGCGCCTCCGAGCGCCAGCGAAGCCGGCAACGCCGCTTCGGTCCCTCGAGCTGGAACAGCGTAAAGATCTCGGGGCATTCGACCGCGGGACCGGACAGACGCAGCAAGGCCCCGCTTTTCGAGATGTTGCGGATTGCGCAGGGAAGGTGACGCCCCGAATCGGTAATGACCGCAGCGGCAAAGATATCCTTCCTGTCGTGACGGCGGCGCTCGGTCGCCTCCTTGTCCCCTTCCCACTCCGGCGTACCGTTAGAGACGACCTTCTGCGGCACGCAATTGCCCCTCTTCTTGATGGTGGACTCCATGCGCTCCAGCAGCCGGTCAATGGAGAAGGGCTTAAGGAGGAAATCGTCGCCGCCGAGCGCCACCCCTGCATCGGGCAACTGGTCGTCGGGCAGGCCGGACTGGAGCAGGACCGGCGTCGTTATGCCCTGAGACCTGATCCGGTCCAGGACCTCGAGCCCCCCGATGTCGGGCAGGCCGAGATCGAGAACCACGATATCGAACTGCTGGCTCTCGGCCAGCGGCACGGCCTGCTCGCCCAAGCCGACACAGCGGCACTGATGCCCACGGCGCTCGAGGGCTCGGCTTACGGCCTCGGACACGTTTCGATCGTCGTCGACGAAGAGGACCTGCATTCGTCCATACCCGGTAAAATTTGCCTAGCTGCCGCTCCTCCTCCCCCGAACAACAGTCATAAGAGAAAGCAATTAAGAGTTTTTCACTCTGACCCATTTTCTTTTCAATAACCGTCACCCGACGGCGGAGCGGCGCCCGCCGGCACGCCAGCTGAAGGCGGCATTGCCGAGGACCGCCGAGAACACCACCAGCCCGCCGAGCAGGGTCAGCAGGCTCGGCACTTCACCGACGCCGATCCAGACCCAGAGCGGCGCCAGCACCACCTGGACCCGCGAGAAGAAGGCAATCTCGGCGGCCTGGACCCGCCGGGAGGCGTAGGTAACCAGGATGTATTGGAGAGCCAGCTGAAGGACGCCGAGCAGCAGGGTGATGACCAGGTCGTGGGCCGAGAGGGCGAAGCTCGGCACGAAGGCGGCCGATACGGCGGCGGCGGCGAAGGCGGCCAAGCAGCAGGCCGGCAGCATGTCGACGGCCCGGCCGCTGCGGAGGGCGACCAGGGTCACGGCATAGCCGAGGCAGCACCCGAGCGCGAGCAGGAAACCCACCAGGCTGCCTTGAGCGAGCCCATCGCCCAACATGATCGCCAGACCGAGGAAAGACGCGATCATGGCGAGCCAAAGCCCGGGGGTGACGGGCTCGCGGAGCGCGATCCAGCCGAGCGCCGCGGCGACGAAGGGAGAGGCGCTGACGATGAAGACCACGTTGGCGACCGTCGTCGAGAGCAGCGCGAAGATATAGAAGATGAAGGCGAAGCCCAGACCGGCCACCACGATCAATCCGCTGCGCCCGATCCGCCGGAACGCGCCGATCACGCCGCCACCGTGGCGCCAGGCCAGGAACAGGGCCAGCGTCAGGGCACAGAACAGCGTGCGGTAGAACAGGATCTGCCAGCCGCCGGCTGTTTCGACGCTGCGCACCAGGAGGCCGGCCAGGCTGGCGAAGAAGCCGGACAGCAGCAGGCTCGCGATGCCAAGCCGATAGTCCGCGCCGGGCCCGGCCGGAGCCGCCACTATATGTCCGCGTAGGTGTGGGTCTCCGCCTTGGCGCCCGGATGCGTGAGGGCGCCCAAATAGGCCGGGCCGACGGTCTGGGCGTAGCGCCAGATCGCGCCCGACTGGTGATCGTGGCTGCGCGGCTTCCAGGACTTGCGCCGCTCCTCCAGCTCGGCCTCGGAGACCTCGACCTCCATGGTCCCGGCCTCGGCATCGAGGGCGATCATGTCGCCGTCCTTGAGTAGGCCGATCGGGCCGCCGACCGCGGCCTCCGGCCCGACATGCCCGATGCAGAAGCCTCGGGTCGCCCCAGAGAAGCGGCCGTCGGTGATCAGCGCCACCTTGCCGCCCGTGCCCTGGCCGTAGAGCGCGGCCGTGGTCGCCAGCATCTCGCGCATGCCGGGGCCGCCCTTGGGCCCCTCGTAGCGGATGACGATCACGTCGCCCTCTTCGTAGGCCCGCTCCTGGACCGCCTGGAAGGCGTCCTCCTCGCAATCGAAGACCCGGGCCGGGCCGCGGAACTTCAAGGTGTCGAGGCCCGCGATCTTAACGATGGCGCCCTCCGGCGCCAGGTTGCCCTTGAGGCCGACCACGCCACCGGTGCTCGAGAGCGGCGCCGAGGTCGGGCGCACGATGTCCTGGTCCTCGGGCACGGTTACCCCTTCCAGGGTCTGGGCCAGGGTCTGGCCGGTCACGGTGATGCAGTCGCCGTGCAGGAAGCCGCCGTCCAGGAGCGCCCGCATGATGACGGCCACGCCGCCGATCTCGAATAGGTCCTTGGCGACATAGCGCCCGCCGGGCTTGAGATCGGCGATATAGGGCGTCTCCCGGAAGATCTTGCAGACGTCTTCAAGGTCGAAGTCGATGCCCGCCTCGTTGGCGATCGCCGGCAGATGCAGCCCGGCGTTGGTCGAGCCGCCCGAGGCGGCGACCACGCGGGCGGCGTTCTCCAGGGACTTGCGGGTCACGATGTCGCGCGGCCGGATGCCCTGGGCGAGCGCCGCCATGACCGCCTCGCCCGAGGCCTCGGCGTAGGCGTCGCGGGACTCGTAGGGCGCCGGCGCGCCGGCCGAGTTGGGCAGCGCGAGGCCGAGCGCCTCGGAGACGCAGGCCATGGTGTTGGCGGTGAACTGGCCGCCGCAGGAGCCGGCCGAGGGACAGGCAGCGCACTCGATCGCGTGCAGCTCCTCGTCGTCGATCCGGCCGGCGGAATGGGCGCCGACCGCCTCGAAGACGTCCTGCACCGTAATGTCCTTGCCGCGCAGGCGGCCCGGCAGGATCGAGCCGCCGTACATGAAGACCGAGGGCACGTTGAGCCGGACCATGGCCATCATCATGCCCGGCAGCGACTTGTCGCAGCCGGCCAGGCCGACCAGGGCGTCGTAGCAGTGGCCGCGCATGGTGAGCTCGACCGAATCGGCGATAAGGTCGCGGCTGACCAGCGAGGACTTCATGCCGTCGTGGCCCATGGCGATGCCGTCGGTCACGGTAATGGTGGTGAACTCGCGCGGCGTGCCGTGGGCCGCCTTGACCCCCTTCTTGACCGCCTGGGCCTGGCGCGCCAGGGAGATGTTGCAGGGCGCCGCCTCGTTCCAGCAGGTCGCCACCCCGACGAAGGGCTGGGCGATCTCCTGGTCGGTCATGCCCATGGCGTAGTAGTAGGAACGGTGCGGCGCGCTGGCGGGCCCGACCGAGACGTGGCGGCTCGGCAGCTTGGACTTGTTGAACTTGGAGGCCGGCTGATCGAGCGGCATAGGACGTCTCCCCGGTAATCTTGTCTTTCGATAGCAATGTCTTGAGCCGCGCAGTCTAGCGGGACGCCTCAACTCGAATAAAGGACTTTGAGGACAACCCCGTCATGCGGATGGCGGCGGTCTGGCGGAGCTTGGCTGACGGCTCCACAACGATCGGCAAAGTAACAATCCACTGAGTGGACCGCGACATCCTCATGGAGCTGGACCGGCACCTGAACCGGAGCGGATGACGCGGGTGACCTTTTCTGACATCCTCGCGCGCCTCGGCCCTTCTGGATGCTACCCTCAATGCCCCTCAACGAATACGACCCGATCCGCCGCGTCGCGCTGCGCCATCCGCGCGAGGCTTTCCGCGACCAGGGCTTCATCGACCGAAGCTGGCAAGGCCTCGGCTACCGGGCGGCGCCGGACTTTGCCGAAGCGGTGCGCGAGTTCGACCGCTTCGCCGAGCTGATCGCGGAAACCGGCGCGGAAGTCTGCTATCTGCCGGCCGCCCAAGGCCTGGAAATCGACAGCATCTACGTGCGCGACGCCTCGCTCTGCGGTCCTGGCGGCGCCCTGCTCTGCAGCATGGGGCGCGAGGCCCGTCGGGCCGAGCCGGCGGTCTCGGGCGCGGCCTTCGAGGACCTCGGGCTTCCCGTTTCCGGCGCAATCGACGGCGCCGGCCGGGTCGAGGGCGGTGACTTCGTGTGGCTCGACGACAGGACCGGCGCGCTCGGCCTGACCTACCGCAGCAACGCCGAGGGCGCGCGCCAGCTCGCCGAGCACTTCGGCCCGGACGTCACCCTGGTGACGGTCGACGTGCCCCACTACAAGGGGCCCGGCGACGTCTTCCACCTGATGTCGATGCTGAGCCCGCTCGACCGAGATCTCGCCCTGGTCTATTCGCCGCTGATGCCGATCGGCTTTCGCAGCTGGCTGCAGGAACGTGGCATTGCCCTGGTCGAGGTGCCGGACGAAGAGTTCGAGACCATGGCCTGCAACGTGCTGGCGCTGGCCCCGCGCCACTGCCTCATGCTCGAGGGCTGCCCCGAGACCAGGCGGCGCCTCGAAGCCGCGGGCTGCGAAGTCCGGACCTACAAGGGCGAGGAGATTTCGCGCAAGGGCGAAGGCGGCCCGACCTGCCTGACTCGGCCCCTCGAGCGGGGCTAGCGCCTCAGTCCAGGCGCTTCAGGGCCGCCCGCAGCCGCTCGATCCGCTCGCCGGTCTCGGCGCGCCGTTCCTTGAGCTCGGCGACCACGGCCTCCGGGGCCTTCTCCAGGAACTGCGGGTTGGCGAGCTTCTTGTCGTCCTTCGCCGCCTCGGCCTCCAACTTGCCGATCTCCTTCGACAAGCGAGCGCGCTCGGCGTCCCGGTCGATGACGCCTTCGAGCGGCAGGATGACCGTCGCCTCGTCGACCACGATCTGGGTCGCCCCCTTGGGCACCTGCTTAGCCTTGGGCTCGATCTTCTCGACCCGCGCGAGCTGGCGGATGAGATCGGCCTGCCCCTCGAGCCGCGCGACCGTCGCCGGGCTGGCATCCTTGACCAGGAGGTCGAGCTTGGCCCCGGCCGGCACGTTGACCTCGGCGCGGACGGCGCGGATCTCGCCGACCAGCCGGATCACCCAGTCCATCTCGGCCTCGGCCTCGGGGTCCGTAAGGGCGCCGTCGAGATGGGGCCAGGTCTCGGCGATCAGCATGGTGTTGCGGCCCTCGCCTGTCTCCGACCAGAGCGCCTCGGTGATGAAGGGCATGACCGGGTGCAGAAGCCGCAAGATCTGCTCCAGGACCCAGGCCATGGTCGCCCGCGTCTCGGCGGCGGCCGCCGCATCCTCGCCGTTCAGGACCGGCTTGGAGAACTCCACGTACCAGTCGCAGAACAGGTTCCAGGTGAAATGGTAGAGCCGGTCGGCCACGTCGTTGAAACGGTAGGCGGCGAAGTCATGGTCGAGTTGCTCCGCGGCCTCGGCCAGCTTGCCGACGATCCAGCGATTGACCGGTTCCCGGCAATTCGCCGGATCGAAGTCTGGATCGGCCTTGGCGCCGTTCATCAGGGCGAAGCGCGATGCGTTCCACAGCTTGGTACCGAAGTTGCGGTAGCCCTCGATCCGCTTATCGTCGAGCTTGACGTCGCGCCCGACCGGCGCGGCCATGGCGGCCAGGGTGAAGCGAACCGCGTCGCAGCCGTAGCTCTCGATCAGTTCCAGGGGGTCGATGACGTTGCCCTTGGCCTTGGACATCTTATGGCCGTGCTTGTCGCGCACCAGGCCGTGGATGTAGACGGTCTTGAACGGCACCTCGCCCATGAAGTGCAGGCCCATCATCATCATGCGGGCGACCCAGAAGAAGATGATGTCGAAGCCGGTGACCAGCACGTCGCCGGGATAGAAACGCTTGAGCTCCGGCGTTTCCTCGGGCCAGCCCAGGGTCGAGAAGGGCCAGAGCGCCGAGGAGAACCAGGTGTCGAGCACGTCGGGGTCGCGCTCCAGCTCGACCGCCCTGCCGAAGTGCTTCTCGGCCGCCGCCCGGGCCTCCTCCTCGGTCGGCTCGACGAAGATCTCGCCGTCGGGGGCGTACCACGCCGGGATCTGGTGGCCCCACCAGAGCTGGCGCGAGATACACCAGGGCTGGATGTTGCGCATCCACTCGAAGTAGGTGTTCTCCCAGTTCTTCGGCACGAAGACCGTCTTGCCGGTCTCGACCGCCTCGATCGCCGGCTTGGCCAGGGTCGCGGCGTCGACGTACCACTGATCGGTCAGCCAGGGCTCGATCGGCACGCCGCCGCGGTCGCCGTGAGGCACCTTGTGCTCGTGGTCCTCGATCTTGGCGACCAGGCCCGCCGCCTCCAGGTCGGCGACCACCCGCTCGCGCGCCTCGAAGCGGTCGAGGCCGCGGTAGGCCGGCGGCACCTCGTCGTTCAGGCAGGCGTCGCGGTCGAAGATGTTGACCATCGGCAGGTCGTGCCGCCGGCCGACCTCAAAGTCGTTGAAGTCGTGGGCCGGGGTGATCTTGACGGCGCCGCTGCCGGCCTCCGGGTCGGCGTGCTCGTCGGCGACGATGGGAATACGCCGGCCGACCAGGGGCAGCACGACCTCCTTGCCGATCAGGTCCTGGTAGCGCTCGTCCTCGGGGTTCACCGCGACGGCCGTGTCGCCCAGCATGGTCTCGGGCCGGGTCGTCGCCACGACGATGAAGCGGCCGCCCGCGTCCTTGATCGGGTACTTGAAGTGCCAGAGCTTGCCCTTGATGTCGCGCTGCTCGACCTCGAGGTCGGAGATCGCCGTATGCAGCTTGGGGTCCCAGTTGACCAGCCGCTTGTCCTTGTAGATCAAGCCTTGCTTGTAGAGGTCGACGAAGACCTTGCGGACCGCCTGGGACAGCCCCTCGTCCATGGTGAAGCGCTCACGCGGCCAGTCGGCCGAGGCGCCGAGGCGGCGCAGCTGACGCAGGATCGTGCCGCCGGACTCCTCCTTCCACTGCCACACGCGATCGACAAAGTCCGGCCTGCCCAGGTCGTGGCGCGTCTTGCCCTCATCGGCGAGCTTACGCTCGACCACCATCTGGGTGGCGATGCCGGCGTGGTCGGTTCCCGGCTGCCAGAGCACGTTCTTGCCCTTCATCCGGTTGTAGCGGATCAGGATGTCCTGAATGGTGAAGGTCAGCGCGTGGCCGATGTGGAGGCTGCCCGTGACGTTGGGCGGCGGCATCATGATCGTATAGGGGGCGTCGGAGAGCGCCGGATCGGCGCCGAAGGCGCCGCTCTCTTCCCACGCGTCATAGAGCTCCGTTTCGACCTCAATGGGCCGAAAAGTCTTTTCCAGCATTGCTGGCCAGTCCTTTGCTTGGGCTGGGGCGGCGCCCCGCGGAGGCGGACCTGGTACCGGCCCCGCCGCGGACCTAGAGGTCTTCCGCGCGACGCGCCAGGCGCTTGAGCTCGTCGCGGACCGTGCGCTCCACGATCGGCTCGAGGTTCTCGTCGAGCCAGGACTTCAGATAGGGCGCCAGCATCTCGCGCACGACGTCGTCCAGGGTCGGCGAGGGCCCCGTCCTGGCCTCGGGCGGGGTTTTCTCCTTGACCATCTCGTCGAAGAAACCAGCGAGCGTGGAGGTCACGGCACTGTCCGTCTTGGTCGAGAGCAAACCGCCCGACGTCGATCGATTTTGTTCGAGTTCTTCCATCTCTTCTTCCGCCGGGGCGTCGGTTACGGTGGTGAGGATTGCATCGATTTCCTGCTCTTCGCTGGCACCGTTGCCAGCTCCCTCTTCGACCCGATCCGTCAACTCGAGAACCTCATCGACGATTTCCTCGACCTCGGCTTGCGCCATGCCGGCCGGGGCGGCTTCCGCTTCCGCGGCCTCCTTTTCGGCCTGCGGCTCGTCTTCCGATATGATCTTGCGGATGGAGGAAAGGATTTCCTCCATCGTCGGCTCGCCGTCAGTGGTGGAGTTTGCCATCTCTCCGGGGTCCAACCAGCTCAAGAAGGGGTTCGGGTGCCTTCCGCGGCAGGCGAACGCCCGCCCTGTGAACGTCCGAGCCTGACCGCGAAAAGACGCTTCGTTTTACGCCGTTCACCCGCGGACGTGCAAGCCCCTCTGCCGCAAACCCGGAGCTTATCCCGATCGCCCGGCGCGGCGCGGCGCCGATCTACATCACCCATTCAGAGCAGATTCAACGGGTTTGCCCTAGGCCCGCCCTACTCGCCGGGCGCACCGAGACCGAACCAGCTGTCCTTGACGGCGTTGTAGTCTTCCGCCGGGTTGTAGATCCTCACCGGCAGGGCGAGTTTCTGAGCGGTCAAGCGGCCGACCGCGGAGAGAACGGCGTGGGCGGCGACCGCCTCGTCCCGCTGCGCGACGACCAGGCTAACCTGGGCGTCGAGGAACTCCTGCTCGGCATCGAGAATATCGAGAATCGTCCGGGCACCGACCGCGTTTTCCTGCCGTACCCCCTCGAGGGCGATCCTGGTCGAACGGACCTCCGAGTTGAAGGAGATGATCTGGGCCCGTGCGGTCTGCAGCGCTTCCCACGCCGAGATCGCCGTTTGTTCCACGCTGCGCCGAGCGCTGTCGATCTCCAGCCGGCGCTGGCTGGCGATCTGCTTGCTCTGCCGCACCTGGCTGGAGACGAAGCCCTGCTGGTAGATCGGGATCGACAGCTGCGCCCTGATCGCCACCTCGTCCCGCTCGTCGCCGCCGCCCATGTTGCGGTTCACCGTGCCGTCGCCGATCAGCGAGAGCTCCGGCAGCAGTTCGCCGAGGTCGACGCGCACCTGATGACGGGCCGAGCGTTCGTCGAAACGCGCCGCGACGACCTGGGGATTGTCGGCGATCGCCGACTCGATCACCCTCTCGAGGCCGTCGGGCAGGCCGGCCGGAACGTTCGGCTGTTCCAGGATGGACGGAAAGACGCCGATGACCTGCTGAAACACCGCGCGGCTGCTGCTGAGCGAGCCCTCGGCCGCGATCCGGTCGGCCGTCGCCCGCGACAGACGGGATTCGGACTGGGCCACGTCGGTCCGGGTGATCTCGCCGACCTGGAAGCGGTCCTGCGAGGCTTCCAGCTGCCTGGTCAGGACACGTTCGTTGCTAATGTTGAGGCGCAGCACCGACTGGTCCCGCCAGACGTCGGAAAAGGCCGTGACGGCGTCCAACAGCACGGCCTGCTCGGTGTCGATCAGACGCGCCCGCTCGGCCTGCACGTCGGTTTCAGCCCGCGAGGTTTCCGCGGCGGTCCGGCCGCCGCGGTACAGGAACTGAGTTACCTGACCCTGAACCTCGACGGGTTCGTTCGTCCGGGTATCGTCGTCGACCTCTTCGTTGTCGATGCGGGTCCGCTGAACGCCGGCCGAGCCGGTCACCGTGACCGTGGGGCGCCAGTTCGACAGCGCCTGGGGCACGCCCTCATTGACTGCCCGCAGGGTCGACCTGGCGGCGCGCAGATCGGGATTGGAGCTGTAGGCGGTCGCCAGCGCCTCTTCGAGCGACTGGGCCCGGGCCGCGCCGGAAAGAGAGATAAGCGCCAGGGCGATCACCGCATGGCGAAAGGCCGTCTGCTTCCTCAACGCAAGCCGCATGCTCTTCTTCCCTCTCAAGCAAATTCCGGCGACGATCGAAGCTTCCGTCCGGCACCGGATTCGCACGGCAATTCTAGACGATTCGTCTCAAATGCCGGCTTCAGTAGTCCGCAAGGAGGTAAGGAAACTCCTAACAAAACCGAATTCCCGAGCCTCCTAGAAAACGAAACCCGGCTCTTCGGCGAAGCCGGGCAAAAAGGGAACCGCCGCATCGAACAGCCGCCGGCTCGAGGTGTTGCGGCCGCTGCGCTGCATCAGGCGGGCGACGCCGATCCCGGGGCCCTTCTTCGCAACCGCCACGAGGCGGCCGCCCTCTCCGAGCTGCTCGGAGATGGCCTCGGGGACGCGCGACACGCTCCCGCCCATCAGGATGGCGTTGTAGGGCGCCTGCTTGGGATAGCCGGCCACGAGCGGACCTTCGACCACAACGGCGTTGTCGACGCCCAACTCGCTCAGGATCGCGCCCGCCCGTTCCGCCAGGGCCGGGCTCTCCTCGAGAGCGACGACGGTGTCGGCGAGCCGGGCGAGGACCGCGCTCGCGTAGCCTGTGCCACAGCCGATGTCGAGCACGATGTCGCCGGGCTGGATCTCCGCGGCCTGGATCAGGCGCGCCAGCACCATGGGCTCCATGAGATACCGCCCCTCGCCCAGTTCCAGGTCTTCGTCGACATAGGCGATGGATCGCCGCGCCTCGGGAACGAAGAGCTCGCGCGGCACGGCCGAGAACGCCTCTATGACGCGCGGATCTGTCACCTTGTTGGTGCGCAGCTGGCAGTCGACCATTGCGCTGCGCTGGGTAGCGAAGTCCACGGAAGGGTCCCCCGAGTAAGACGATGCGTCGGTTGCGAACGTCGATACTTGGCAAACCACTCTATATCCGGAGGAGTCCTGAGAAAAGAGCCCGGCCGCGTTATCGCGCGCAATAGTGCGGCGCCGGACGACAAGCCCGCTCTCGGCAAGAAGATTGACTCCCGCGCCGCAAGGGCTATTGAGTAGCGCTCTCCGCCCGGTCCGGTGGCAGAGTGGTTATGCAGCGGACTGCAAATCCGCGTACGTCGGTTCGATTCCGGCCCGGACCTCCAGCGAACACCGCCGCCGGAAGAACGAAACGGGCCCGGAGCCAAGAGGCCCCGAGCCCGTTGCCGCGTCCTGGCCGCGAGGCCCCTTCGGGACCCCCGCAGCGTAGGGTCAGTTGACCTCCCAGGCCCCGTCGCGAGCCTTGCAGGCCCGCAGGGAGTCGCGGTCCTTGTCGCCTTCCCGGTTGACCACCGTGTAGGTCAACTCCCGGCAGGTTCGCGAGACGGTAACCCGATCGATGACCACGTCCCGGCCGAAGCCCTGGGGATGCTGCTCGTCGAGATCGAGCTCCTCGCGCAGCTCGACCTTGGCCTGCTTGGCCGGCTTGACCAGGCTGGCGAACACGTAGCCGACCGCCTTGCCGTTGATCCCGACCATGATCCACTTGTCGCCGCCGACCTTGCCGATCGCGGTGAAGCGCTCGCCGGAGACCAGGCCGCCGACGACCGGCGTCTTGGTCGAGGGGCCGGCGCGCAGATTGACGTTCTTCTTGGCCTGGTAGGTCTTGGCGACCAGGATCATGCTGCTGGCGGCCGCGACGTCGCGCTTGCGCGCGTTCTCGATCTTGCTGCGCTCCACCTCGGTCCTGCCCGGCACGATGGTCGCCTTCACGCCGGTCTTGGGATTGCTCCACGTGACCGCGCGGCCGGTCTTGCCGCTTTCCAGAGCGCCCGCCGCCCGCTTGTCGAGCGAAGCGGCGTCCTTATCATCGACGCCGCTGATGTTGCGCGCGATATAGCCGTCCGAGCCCGCGTAGAGGCTGCTGACGGCGTCGCCCGTGGCGTCTGCCCAGCCACTGACCGTATCGCCCGTCGCATCGGCCCACTCGCCCATGGTTTCGCATCCGACCAGGAAGCCCGCCGTCAGGCAGACCACGCCGATCTTGGAGAAAGCCGTTCGCATTCGAGTTCTCCCTTCTTGGAGTCCTGGGTAAACCTGTCGTGGCCTCCACTGGCCGGAAGCGCCCGAGAGCGTTACGAAGGGGGAGGCTGCAACGCCAGCCTTACGCCTGAAAAATCAAGACAAGGTTAAGCGTCAGTGGGACAATTTTGCGGCGCTACCGGGCCACCGGCAGACAGGTCCGGCCGCGCCAGTAAAGAATTGCAGGCCACCATTCACTTTGTTATAACGCCGCCCTCCCGCAGGGGACCCGAGCTTTGAATTTGCGAGGCTCGCTTGCTCCGTTCCGCGGTAGCTCAGTTGGTAGAGCAGGTGGCTGTTAACCACCGGGTCGCAGGTTCGAGTCCTGCCCGCGGAGCCAATCTTTCGATCGAGTTTTGAGCCTTCAAATGCCGGAGGCCCTACGCCGCCGACAGCCCGACGGACCTTTACCGGAGCGGCTGGAGCACCTACGGGCAAAAAGGGTTCGCAGACGGGCCTGAGAGCAGGTGCATCACCTAACCTAAACCCTTGTCAGGATTCGATCCATTTTACGAGAAATCACCCACACTTGCTTGAATTCCTTTATTTTTATTAGTACTTTCTTAAGGGTTTCTTGGTCGGGCGCAGTAAGCAGCGATGGTATTGTTTGGGAAGCAAGTTCTTGTATGGCTCGCCGCCGCGCGCCTGCCGCGGTTGCTCTGCCTCGCTGTCCTCCTCCAGCTCGCCGCCTGCGCGCCCATGCGCCAGGACTACGCGCCCGACAGCACGCCTGACGGCCCGCGCTGGGCCGGCGAACAGGCCTTCGTGACCCGCGACGGACGCCTCCTGCCGGTCCGCCACTGGCCGGTTCCCGAGGGTCGCGAGCCGACCGCGGTCGTGATCGCGCTCCACGGCGTCAACGACCACGCCGGGCGCTTCAGCCAGCCGGCCAAGACCTGGTCCCTGCGCGGCCTCACGGTCTACGCCTACGACCAGCGCGGCTTCGGCGAAGGCGCAGAGGAGACTCTGTGGCCCGGTTCAGAGGCCTTGATCAACGACCTGGTCGATTTCTCCGAGCTGGTGGCCGAGCGCCACCCCGACCTGCCGATCGTGCTCCTGGGCGAGAGTATGGGCGGCGCCATCGTGCTCTCGGCCATGGGCGGCGACGACCTGCCGCCCCAGGTCGAGCGCGCCGTCCTGGTAGCGCCGGCGGTCAGGGGCCGCCGGGCGCTCGGCCCGG
The DNA here is from genome assembly GCA_030064845.1 of Kiloniellales bacterium. Lineage (NCBI taxonomy): Bacteria > Pseudomonadati > Pseudomonadota > Alphaproteobacteria > Rhodospirillales > Kiloniellales bacterium. The sequence continues at coordinate 24,920 of JASJEC010000050.1, read as the reverse complement.
TCCTGACCGGCGGCCTCTGGCTGATGGCCCACCTGATGCCCGCCTACGAGCCCTCGACCGAGGCCGAGACCGCCGACCTCTCCACTGACGAGACCCTGACCAAGAGCATCCTGAACGATCCCGGCTACCGCAAGACGATCCGCATCGACTCGGTCTACGGTCTGGTCGACCTGATGGACAAGGCGGTCGAGGCCGCGCCGCAACTAGACCGGCCGGTGCTCGTGTTCTACGGCGGCGAGGACAAGCTGCTGCCGGTCTCATCGATGCGCCAGGCGCTGAGCGAAATGCCCGAGGACTTCACCGTCGACTGCTTTCGCCCCTATTCGGGACACCTGCTGTTCCACGAGAAGCTGGGCCGGGACGCGGACCGCCCCGCGGTCTCGCCCGAGCCGGTGTGGGACGCCGCGGCGAACTGGATGGTCACCGAAGAGCAGCCGGAAATCTGCAAATAGCCCCGATCAGCGGCAGGACACGCCGTCGTAGACCCGCTCGGCCTCGGAAACCACCCGCCAGCCCTGCTTCAGGACAACGCTATCGTTGCTGCCCGAGGTGACCCTGTAGTCCTCCCCAGGCTCGGCGGTGAACTCGAGAGCCGCGCAGTGATTGTCGTCCGAAGTCACATGACAGATTCCGTTCGCCGAAAGGGCCACCAACGCCAGCGGCACGCAGACGACGCCGTTCCCGCCGCATGAGCCGACGCCGCTGCCGCATTCCTGACCTTGCTTGTGATAGACCACGATCCGGTGCCGGCCCGCGTAGGCGACACCCTCTCGAACACCGGATCCGTAGTCCAAGCCGTTGACGGCCAGTATGCTGTAGCCTTCATCGGTCTCGATGCGGACGGCGCTGCCGGATGGCGGATCGTCGCCCTTGTAGAACTTCGGGGTCGACGATGAGCAGGCGATCAGGAACAGGCAGGAGAGCAGCGACGCCGAGACTCTCGCTGTCCTGCCGGCGCGACTGCGTGTCGACCTCTGTGCCATGGGTTTCATCCTGAAACTCCGACCGGCAAGCGAATAGCAAGCTTCGTGTTCGCTCTACCATGAGTAGCCGAACGCCCATTCCGGCGGTTTAACGAGCGGCATACTCCCCAGACAACGATACGCCCCGGCGGCCCGATCTATCCCTGCGCCGCCAATGCCGCGACCCCGCCGACGACGATGGCCGTCCCGGCCCACTGGATCGCCGTCATGGCCTCGCGGAGGAAAACGCGGGCCAGGACCACCGTGATCGCGCTAAAGGCGGAGCCGACGACGGCCGCGATCTCCGCGTTCGGCTCGCCGCTGGCGGCGAAGATGGCGAGGTAGGCGCCCCCGTCCAGCAGACCCTGCACCGCGAGAACCGGCCACCACGACCGCGGGATTCCGCCGCCCTCGCCGGGCCGCAGCAGGAGCACCAGCGCCAGGGCGACCAGCCCGATCCACCGCGCGGCCACCGTGGTCTGGAGTTCGCCGTAAACCGTGGCGGCTTCCTGGCCGGCGGCGATCGCCGCTCCGAAACTCGCGGACGAGGCGACGGAGATCCAGACCGTCCGCCGCAAGGTCGCGGCGTCGTAATTGCCATGGAGCTCGAAGCTTCGGCTGGCCCGAGCCACGACGATCACGCCCAGCATGACGAGCGCGATGCAGAGCCACTGACCCCAGGCGGGGCGTGAACCGAGCGCGACCGCGAGGACCAGATTGAAGGCGGGATAGCTGGCGACGATCGGCGACACCACGGTGACCGGTCCCCGCGCCAGGCCCCAATAGAGCAGAAAGGTAGCCAGCAGGACTCCCAGGCCGGTGGCCGCCAGCAACCAGGCATCGGCCAGTTGAACGACCAGCGTCTGGCCGCTCAGCCAGAGCACGGCGGAGAGCGCCAAGGCGCTGACCAGGAGCATGCCGAGCAAGGCCCGCTCGTGGCCCATGCGGCGGCCGGTGAAGCGGGCGATGAAATCGGCGCTGCCCCAGCCGAGCGCGGTCAGGAGCCCCCAGAGCGCGGGGTTCATGGCTCTCCTCTCCGTCGTGCAGGACCGGGGATCAGGTGTTGAGTCCCGGCGTCCTTCGCAGCATGCTCCCTCGTCAACGCGGAATAAAGAAGGACGGCCATGGCGACGGCAGTGGTGAAACTCGAGGCGGCGCAGGCGGCGCTGCGCATCGGATTCCTGGGCTGGCAGTGCCGCCTTAGGCAGATGGCGGTGCGCCAGGCCGGCGGCCGGCCCACCTCGGGCATGCGGCCAGACCTTCTGCTCGACGACGGCGGCCGGGCGCCCGGGCCGATCACCGTGCTGATCGTCAAGGCGGATCCCGAAGAGGCTACGGACCAGTTCCGGCATATGGCCAGGCGGACCCACGATCCGGCGGAGCGCTACAAGGCCGCCCAGAAGTTCCTGGCGGCCGCCTACTATCAGGGCGCCGCGGACTTTTCGGACGAGCTCACCGCCCTCTTCGGCCCCGGATCGGAGACCGTATTACGTCTCTTGAGCGCCGGCCGGTGCCGCCTGCGGTTCGAGCAGTACGCCCAGAGCTATCTGCTGCCCTGCCGGGTGCGGGAACACAATCCGGGCGCTCCCCTATTCGAGGCGACCTACTGGCACAACAGCCTCTACAACACCAGCCTGCCCGCCGGGGTCCAGGTCATCGGGTTCCAACCCGACTGGTCGGAAGCCGAGGCGGACCCGCCGCTCTGAACCCCACGCCCTCCTTAGAATTAAAATTCTTCTTGTTAACCACACAAGCCGTTGACTTGACACATCATTCAATGTCAGATTTTCAGGCCGAGCGTGCGGTCGATCGAGTTGTCTGGGAGGACACCATCGCGTAACAGCGCGGAGCGCGGCCGGAACCACCCCCCTCCGGCGGCGTTGACCGAATCGGGCGCTCGGTTTTTTTTCGCAGGCCACGGCCGGGCCAAAGCAGCGGCGGGCGTTTCCCGCGCGGCGGCAACGCGCCTTGCGCCCTCCCCTCCGTCTGCGCATGATCACACGGTAAGGACCTGCCCTACCGAAGCAGGCCGCGACATCAGGGGGGCCGACCGTGGCGACCAAGCGAAAAGTCATCATCACCTGCGCCATAACGGGCTCGATCCACACGCCCTCGATGTCGCCCCACCTGCCGGTGACCCCGGACGAGATCGCCGAGGCCGCGATCGCCGCCGCCGAGGCGGGCGCGACGGTGCTGCATCTCCACGCCCGCGATCCCGAGGACGGCCGGCCGACCCAGGACCCGGAGATCTATCACCGCTTCCTGCCGCGCATTAAGCAGAACACCAAGGCGGTGGTGAACATCACGACCGGCGGCGGCCCCTACATGAGCGTCGAGGAGCGCCTGCAGCCGGCCCTGAAGTACAGCCCCGAGGTCGCGTCGCTCAACATGGGCTCGATGAACTTCGGGCTCTTCCCCATGCTCGGCCGCTTCAAGGAGTTCCGGCACGACTGGGAGCGCCAGCACCTGGAGAACAGCCGCGATCTGGTCTTCAAGAACACCTTCAAGGACATCGAATTCATCCTGACGTCCTGCGCCGACAACGGCACCCGCTTCGAATTCGAGTGCTACGACATCGCGCACCTCTACAATCTGGCGCACTTCCTCGACCGCGGCCTGGTCCGCACGCCGCTTTTCGTCCAGAGCGTCTTCGGGATCCTGGGTGGCATCGGCGGCCACGCCGAGGACCTGATGCACATGAAGCGCACGGCCGACCGCCTGTTCGGCGAGGATTATCGCTGGTCGATTCTCGGCGCCGGCCGGAACCAGATCCCGCTCGCCACGATCGGCGCCGCCATGGGCGCCAACGTGCGCGTCGGCATGGAGGACTCGCTGTGGTGCGGTCCCGGCACGCTCGCCGAATCCAACGCCCAGCAGGTCAGGAAGATGCGCCAGGTCCTGGAGGGGCTCTCCCTGGAGGTCGCCGAGCCCGACGACGCGCGGGAGATCCTGGACCTCAAGGGCGGCGACCAGGTCGGGTTCTGAGCGGCGTCAGGAAATCGCGCAGGACCTGAAGACGTCGATCCTGAGCACCTCGTCGCGCTCGTTGACGACCACCCGTCCTGGCGTTCGGTCGAAGTGGACCCAGGTCTCGCCCTCGGCCACGCTGCTGCTCCATTCCCGGCCGTGGCGCTTGAAGCTGCACTGAAGCTTGTCGGCGACATCCTGCAGCTTCAGGCCCGCGGGCCTGAGACGGAAGCTCGTCTCGTCGACCGGATTTGTTTCATCGATGAAAGACTTGAGGAGCTGATAGCGCTCCAAACCCGGTTCGACCTTTTCCAGCCACTCCCGGTAATAGTCCCGGATCGACGCGTAGTAGGGGCTGCAGGCCTCGTTCCAGCTGCACCAGATGCGCCCCGGCTGCGGCCCGTTCAGCTCGACGAAGAACTCGGTGCCGCAGCCGGCGTCGGAGATGTAGGCCAGGCCCGGGCAGTCCCAGACCGGGTCGTCGTCGGTCACTTCGTCGTACCAGACCTCTTCGTCATAGGGGAACGGCACCTCGTAGGTGTTGGGCAGGACGAAGGCGCGGAAATCGAGAATCCCGTAGTTCGGCCCGGCCCCGCCGGCGCCGAAGCTCTGCAGGTAGCACCGATAATCGGGCGGAAGCGCGAAGCCGTTGTTGCCCTCGAACGTCAGGACCTCCCGGTCGGTGACGGGGGGCAGCAGCCGGTACTTGTGCCCAACCCCACGCGTCCGCGCACCGAAAACGACATCGGCATCGTCCTGTTGCTCGAAGCGCCTGACCTTCTCCCGCAGATCCTTCCAGAACTCTTCCATTTCCATTTCTTCGCCGCGAGGTTCTTTCAGTAGGTCGCCCGGCCGCCGGAGAGATCGAAGACCGCGCCGGTGTTGAAGCTGCAGGCCTCCGACGAGAGCCAGGCCACCAGCTCGGCCACCTCGTCCACCGTCCCGAGGCGCCCCAGCGGGCTCTTGGCGATCATGGTGGCCACGTGGTCCTCGGTCATCTGGTCGAGGATCGCCGTATCGACCGCGGCCGGCGCGACGCTGTTGACCAGCACGCCGCTGCCCGCCAGCTCCTTGCCGAGCGACTTGGTCAGCGCGATCACCGCCGCCTTGGAGGCGCTGTAGGCCGCCGCGTTGGGCGTGCCCTCCTTGCCGGCCAGGGACGCCAGGTTGACCACGCGGCCGTAGCCGCGCCGGGTCATCCCGGGCACCACCGCCCGGCAGCAGTGAAAGACGCCGTGCAGGTTGATGTCGACGATGCGCCGCCACGCGGCCGGATCGTAGTCGACCAGGGGCAGCGTGGGTCCGCTGATCCCGGCGTTGTTCACCAGAACGTCGATCCGGCCGTGGGCCTCCTCGGTCGCGGCGGCCGCGGCCTCGACCGAAGCGAGGTCGGCGACATCGACCTCCCGGGTGGGGAAACCGTCGCATGACGCGACGTCGCGGTCCCAGATCACGGCCGTCGCGCCCGAGCGCTGGAACCGTTCGGCGACAGCCCGGCCGATCCCCTGACCGCCGCCGGTAACCACCGCGACCTTGCCGTCGAGCGCCAAGCGGTTGTCCTGGTCAGCCATCGTAGCTGGGCCGGCCGGCGTCCCTGTGCCAGGTCCTGATCAGGTGCCGCTTGAGCGCCGGGTCCTCGTGGTCGTCGAAGTGGCTGCGGTAGTGGGCCACCTGGCTGTTGTTCAGATACTGCAGCTGGCCCCTTTCGATCGGCAGCTCGAACCAGAGGCTCTGGTCGTCGGCGATCGCCTCCAGGGCCTCCAGCGCCTCGGCGAGCCCGGCGTCGATCTCGACCCCGGCAACCGCGTAGCCCTTGCGCACCAGGCTGACGTTGGCCCGCACCTTTATGGCCGCGCCGTCCCAGCGGAACATGGGCGCCCAGGCGACCTTCGGAGCGCTCTCGGCGTGCTCGGCCTGGCGGTCCCAGAGCATGGAGCGGTAGAGCCGGCCGAGCAGCGCCGGGTGCTCGGCCAGGAGACGGTCGTGGACCGCGTAGAGGCTGCAGAAACGGCTGACCCCACCGGAGACCGCCGGCCTGAGGCACAGTAGGCCGACGTAGTCCGGCGGCGCGCAGCCGAAGGCGTTGTCGGTGTGGAACACCAGCTCGACGTTGGTGTAGGAGCCCCTGACGCCGTAGCCGTAGGCCTGCCCGGTGTCGCGCACGTCGTAGAGCATGGTGCCGTCCCACTTCTGTGCGACCGGCCGGCCCAGGTACTGGCCCAGGATCCAGAACAGGGCCTTGGCGTCCTCGAGGTCAAGCTCGTCGAGCGGCAGGGCGTCGACCACGGCGACGCCGGGCCGCCCGTCGAGGCGGGCCTTGACGTCGGCCATGAAGGCTCGGAGCGCCGCCAGCTCGAAATCCGCCGGCGCACGGAGCAGCAGCGGCAGCGGATTGGCGCGCATAGCGCGCACCACGGCGGTCAGCTCGGCCCTGCAGGTCCTGTCGAGGGCGTGGATGCAGGCGGCAGGATCGATCTCCCGCGCGGTCCAGGCGCGCCCGCCGCCGCCGAGGGCATGGCCGGGAACCGGCGTCTCCTCGTGGCTGAGATCGATCCGGTGAACTTCCAGCATGGTGTCGACGTCTTCCGATCTTTGGGGCGCAGCCCAGGAATAGGAGCGTGGCGGATCACGCAAGGCCGAGCTGTTTCTTGCGCTGGTCCGCCCACTCCGTGATCAGGCGGTCGGCGGCCAGCCCGATGAAGGCCACGCAGAGCCCCACGACCAGGCCCTTGCCGGCGTCGTTGAAGGTCAGCGCCCGGAAGATCTCCTGGCCAAGATCCGTGGTCCCGATGAAGGCCGCGATGATCACCATGAAGAGGGCGAACATGATGGTCTGGTTCGCGCCCAGCATGATCTCGGGGACGGCGAGCGGCATGCGCACCTTCCACAGCACCTGGCGCGGCGTGCAGCCCGAGGTGATCGCCGCCTCGATGGTCTCCTGCGGGACGCCGCGCAGCCCGAAGATGGTGTAGCGAATGGTCGGGATCATGGCGTAGATCACGATCGCGGTGATCGCCGCGACATCGCTCACCTTGAACAGCATGATCACCGGGATGAGGTAGATGAACGACGGGAAGGTCTGGAAGAAGTCGCACAGGAAGGTCATCGCCCGGGTCCGCCTTTCGGTCTGCGACGCCCAGATCCCGAGCGGCAGGCCGATCGCGATGCAGACCACGAGGGCCGAGAAGACCATGTAGGCGGTGATCGAGGCGCGCGCCCAGAAGCCCGTCAGGGCGATGAAGAGAATGAAGCTCGATGCCAACAGCGCCAGGCGCCAGCCGGCGAGCCGCCAGCCGATCACCGCGACCAGGGCGACGACGGCGACCCAGGGCACGGCCTGGAACAGGCCGCGCAGGGGGATCAGTACGTGCAGCAGCAGCGCGTCGCGGAAGACGGTGAGCGGGTCGTAGAGATAGAGGGTGATGAAGTCGACGATCGCGTCCCAGAACGGCGCTGTCGAGATCGTCGCCGACTTGGGCAGGACCTGGGCGTAGGGCGTGATGAAGGCGGCGGCGAGCGAGCCGAGGATCACCGCGGCGGCGGCGGTCAGGAAGGGATGGACCTTCCAGAACGGCCCCTCCGGCTGGTGCTCCGGCTCCTTTTCGGTCAGCGCGAAGCTCAGGCGATCGAGCATCACCGCGATGAAGACGATGGCCACGCCGTTCTCCAGGGCCTGGCCGATCCTTAGGCTCTGGAGCCGGAACAGCAGGTCCTGCCCCAGGCCCTTGGCGCCGACGAAGGAGGCGATCACGACCATCGCCAGGCACTGCATGATGACCTGGTTGACGCCGACCATGAGGGCGTCCCGGGCCGCCGGGATGCGCACCTTCCAGAGCATCTGCATGGGCTTGCAGCCGGCCATGATCCCGGCCTCGATCACCTCCGGCGAAACGCCGCGCAGGCCGAGGATGGTCAGGCGCGCCATGGGTGGCATGGCGAACAGCAGGGTCGCGATCGCGCCGGCCTTGTGAGAGACGCCGATGAAGACCGCGATCGGGATCAGGTAGGAGAAGTGCGGCAGCGACTGCATGACGTTGAGGATCGGCACCAGGACGCGCTCGAACCTGCGCCACTTGACCGCCGCGACACCGAGCAGGAGGCCGAGGGCGGCGGCGAGCGGCGCGGCCACCAGGACCACAGACAGCGTGGTGATCGAGAGCTTCCACTTGCCGAACACGGCGACGTAGAAGATGCAGCCGCCGGCCAGCAGCGCGTAGCGCCAGCCCTTGATCCACCAGCCGAGCACCGCGGCCAGCCCGACGATCATGACCCAGGGCAGCGGCGGCAGTCCCAAGGAGCGGAAGCCCCTGATCAGGAGCGCGTTGAGGAAGTCGAGCGGCCACTCGACGACCTCGGCGACGGCCCGGGTCAGGTCGCGGAAGGTGAACCAGATGAAGATCTTCTCGCTCTTAAGGAAGGCGACGACGGCGTTGATCCAGTCCACGAAGGGCAAGGCCCAGGCTTCCGGCCAGATCAGCGCCCACTCGGGCAGGACCGGGCCGAGGGCTATGAGGACGACGAAGGGCCCGAAGATGATAGCCAGCCTGGTCCAGAGGGCGGTGCGCAGGCCCTCGGGCTCTTCCGCCGCGAGCGCAGAGTCGGCCGGCGTCGAGGCCATGTCAGCTGGCCTGGCCGTGCAGGGCCCGGATTACGTCTTCCCGCGTGATGACGCCGACCGGGCGGCCCTCCTCAAGGACCGCGACCGGGCTGTCGTGGCGCAGGATCTTCTCCGCCGCGGTGGCGAGCTTGTCCCCCGCCTCGACGCTGAGATCCGCGCCGTTGGCCGACCCGGCCGGCTGCATGACGCTGCGTACGGTGAGCAGCTTGTCGCGCGAGACCTCCTTGGTGAACTCGCGGACGTAATCGGTCGCCGGGTTGGTGACGATCTCCTCGGCCGTGCCGAACTGGTCGATCGCGCCGTCCTTCATGATCGCGATGCGATCGGCCAGGCGGATCGCCTCGTCGAAATCGTGGGTGATGAAGACGATGGTCTTCCTGAGCATGGCCTGGAGCCGCAGGAACTCGTCCTGCATCTCGCGCCGGATCAGCGGGTCGAGCGCAGAGAAGGGCTCATCGAGGAACCAGAGGTCGGGGGCCACCGCCAGCGAGCGGGCGATGCCGACGCGCTGCTGCTGGCCGCCGGAGAGCTCGCGCGGATAGTACTTCTCGCGACCTTCCAGACCGACCAGCTCGATCATCTCGCGCGCCCGCGCCTCGCGCTTGGCCCGGTCCACGCCCTGAACCTCCAAGGGGAAGGCCACGTTCTGCAGGACGGTGCGGTGGGGCAGCAGGGCGAAATGCTGGAACACCATGCCCATCTTGTGGCGTCGGATCTCGATCAGCTCTTCCGGCGTGGCCTGCAGCAGGTCTTGGCCCTCGAACACCACAGCGCCGGCGGTCGGCTCGATCAGCCGCGACAGGCAACGCACCAGGGTCGATTTGCCCGAGCCCGAGAGCCCCATGATGATGACGATCTCGCCGGGAAAGACGTCGATGCTGGTGTCCCGGACCGCGGGAATGAACCCGGCCTGCCTTATGGTCTCGAGGTCCGGGCTGCCGCCGTGCTGCGCCAGGAAATCCTTCGGGCTGTCGCCGTAAAGCTTCCAGACATGGCGGCAGGACAGGAGCGCTTCGGCCTCGCTCATCTCGCCAGGTTCCCCGTTGGTTATCGCTTGTTCTTGTCGTCGCGCCGGCCGAGAACCTTTCGACGGGTTCCTGGCCGGACGGCAAAAAGCATACCGCCCTCCCAGCTTAGCGCGCCGGGAGGGCGGTGCCTACGTCCAATGCGTCAGGGCACGGTCAGCTGCCGATGCCTTCGATCCAGCCGCGCCACTTCGCCTCGTTGTCCGCGAGCCACTTGTCGGCCGCTTCCTCGGGCTCCATGCCGTCGATGTCCGCCAGCTTCGACATCACGGCGATGTCGAGGTTGGAGAAGTTCATCCGCTGCATGATCTTGTAGGCGCCCGGCCACTTCTCCGGCATGCCCTGCCAGACGCCGATCTTGAGATAGCCGTCCTTGGGGTTGCCGCAGTCGTAGGTCTTCTCGGCGTTCATGCCCCAGGCGGGATCGTCCTTGCAGGCCGGGTCGTAGGCCGGGAACTCGACGAACTTGCCCTCGTAGATCGCCTCGATGAAGTTCGGCGTCCAGTTGAACAGCACGATCGGCTCCTTGCGCTTCGACGCGGACTCGAGCTCGGCCCAGAGCGCGGCGGCCGATCCGGCATTGACCACCTGGAAGTTCATGCCCAGGCCTTCGACCCGCTCGTGGTCATGCTTCAGCCAGTCGACCGGGCCCGCCAGGAAGCGGCCCTTGTCGCCGGTCTCAGGCGTCTTGAAGAGATCCGCGCACTTGTTCAGCGCCTCCCAGTCGGGCAGCCCCGGGCAGACTTCCTCGACGTAGCTGGGGTACCACCATTCCTCACGGGTCTTGGCGTCGTGGGTCGCCGCGTCGACCACGCAGCCCTCGTCGACGACCTTCTCGAAGGCGACGCCGAAGGCGCCCTGCCAGACCTCGTGGACCAGGTCGATGTCGCCCTCGCACATGGAGGTGTAGACCACCTGGCTGTCGGCCGGGATGTACTCGGCCTCGTAGCCGGCCTCGTTCAGGATCTTGCCGACGATGTTGGCGCCGACGATCTGGCTCGACCAGTTGTGGATCGGGATCTTGATCGGATCGGACGAGTCGGCCTTCGCGGAGACCGCCGCGCCGAGGCTGAGCGCCGCGGCGGCGACGATCGCCGTGGCCGTCTTGGTAAGGGTGCTCTCAACAGTCATGGAAACCTCCCAGTTCGTGAAAACCAAAACCTGTTCCTCCGGGAACCGCCCGGTTTTTCGCCGGGTCTCGTTCTTCGAGGTCTCGGAAAGGGCGCGGCGGCCATTCTCGGGCGGCGGCCGCGCCGTACGCTAGAACTTTTTGTAGGCCTTGTGCAGCTCCACCATGGGGTGGCGGTCGGACATCTGGAACTTGATCAGCAGCTCTCGTGCGATCATGTCCCGGTCCTGCTGGTTGTCCGGCAGCTTCATGTCGCTTGGCACGGTCACCCACCCGTTGATGTTGCGGTCGAAGACCGCCGGCCGGCCCTCCTCGTAGCCCATGTGGACGTCCTCCAGCCAGTTGAGGTCGTCCCAGCCCATATGCTCCATATAACCCTTGAGGAAGGGCGTGAGCCGCTCGTAGTCGGGCACGAGGTTGACGTCGTAGCGGTAGCCGATGTGCTGGCCGATGACCTTCTCGCGCTCGGTGTCGAGACCGTCGGACTTGAGAAAGTGATCGACGTCCTGCTTCTCGGTCATCTTCCCCTCCTCAGTAGCGGGTCATGTCGGGACGCCCGACCGTGTGCTGGGAGCCGGCCAGGGGCACCATGGCGAGCGCCGAGGCCTCCATGGTGAGCGCCGCCAGGTCCTCGGGCTCGAGCGAGTGGACGTTGGTCTTGCCGCAGGCCCGCGCCATCATCTGGCACTCGATGGCGAGGCAGTGCAGGAAGTTGTAGACCCGCTCGGCCGCCGCGTCGGGATCGAGGCGGGCCCGCAGCTTGGGATCCTGCGTCGCCACGCCGACCGGACAGCGCCCGGTGTGGCAGTGGTAGCAGTAGCCCGGCTCGACGCCCATCTCCTCCTGGAAGTCGGCTTCTGGAATGTCCTTGTTGCAATTGAGCGCCATCATGACCGAGTGGCCGATGGCCACCGCGTCAGCGCCCAGCGCGAGCGCCTTGGCGACGTCGCCGCCATTGCGGATGCCGCCGGCGTAGACCAGGGAGATCTCGCCCGTCTTGCCGACGTCGTCGAGCGCCTTGCGCGCCTGGCGGATCGCCGCGATGCCGGGCACGCCAGTCTCTTCGGTCGCCAGGTGCGGCCCCGCGCCCGTGCCGCCTTCCATGCCATCGATGTAGATCGAGTCCGGCTCGGTCTTGGCGGCCATGCGCACGTCGTCATAGACCCGCGCCGCGCCCAGCTTGAGCTGGATCGGGATCTCCCAGTTGGTCGCCTCGCGGATCTCGTTGATCTTCAAGGCCAAGTCATCGGGTCCCAGCCAGTCCGGATGGCGCGCCGGCGAGCGCTGATCGATGCCAGCCGGCAGGGAGCGCATCTCGGCGACCTGGTCGGTCACCTTCTGGCCCATCAAGTGGCCGCCGAGGCCGACCTTGCAACCCTGGCCGATGAAGAACTCGCAGGCGTCGGCCAAGCGCAGGTGGTGCGGGTTGAAGCCGTAGCGCGACTGGATGCACTGGTATAGCCACTTGGAGGAATAGCGCCGCTCGTCGGGGATCATGCCGCCCTCGCCCGAGCAGGTCGCGGTGCCCGCCATGGTGGCGCCGCGCGCCAGGGCGGTCTTGGCCTCGTAGGAGAGAGCGCCGAAGCTCATGCCGGTAACGTAGATCGGGATGTCCAGCTCGAGCGGGCGCTTCGCCTTGGGGCCGATGACCGTCTTGGTCAGGCACTTCTCGCGGTAGCCTTCGATCACGAAGCGCGTCAGCGTGCCCGGCAGGAAGGTCAGGTCGTCCCAGGTCGGGATCTTCTTGAACAGCGAGAAGCCGCGCATGCGGTAGCGGCCGAGCTCGGACTTGATGTGGATGTCGTCGATCACCTCCGGCGGGAACATGAAGCTCCGGCCGAGGTTGTGGGTGTTGCGCTTGGTCTTGGCCGGGGCTTCCGCTTTCGCCGGCTTCGGCGCGTCGCGTTCGATGGCTGCCATCTCTCTACTCCACTCCTAGAGAACGAGCTTCTTCTCGGTGGGCTCCAGATTGTCGTAGTTCCAGAGCTGTTTTCCGGCGACGATCTTCTTCATGTTCTCGAACCCGTTCTTCGGCTCGAGGTCGTAAGCCATCAGCTTGCGCTTCAGCCACTGTAGGTCGAGATCGGTCATCTCGCCCTCGACCGCGTCGACGCCCAGATCCTCGATCTCGCCGCCGACGTAGATCGTGCCGTCGTACATGGAGTCGCCCAGGTTCTTGCCGGCATCGCCGCAAATGACCATCCGGCCGCGCTGCATCATGAAGCCGGAGAAGGCGCCGGTCTTGCCGCCGACAATGATCGTGCCGCCCTTCTGGTCGATCCCGGTGCGCGAGCCGACGTCGCCCTTGCAGACCAGGTCGCCGCCGCGGATCGCCGCGCCGAAGGTCGAGCCGGCGTTCTTCTCGATCACCACGGTCCCGGCCATCATGTTCTCGGCGCAGGACCAGCCGACGCGGCCGCTGATCCGGACGTTGGGGCCGTCGATCAGACCGACCCCGAAGTAGCCGAGGCTGCCCTCGAAATAGAGCTGCAGCCGGTTCAGGATGCCGACGCCAAGGCCGTGCTTGGCGCCGGGATTCTTGATCACGATCGTGCCGTGGCCTTCGGCCATCAGCTCGCGGATCCTTAGATTGACGGCCGGCGCGTCGAGATCGGCCGCGTCGAACTCGGCGCGCTTGTTGAAGTCGACCTCGAAGGCATAGGGATAGGTGAAGTTCTCGCTTTCCTCGGCCGAAAAGAAGACCTGCTGGGTGCGCCCGGCAAGCTGCTCGGTATGCATCCCCATGCGGTGGGATTCATGTTCCTGATTCAGTTCTGCCATACCCGTACCTCCCCTTCGTAGGGATCGAAGGTGTCGATCTCGTGCGGGAAAATGCTGCGGATCGCGACCTCTTCCGAGGCCAGCGCGATCAGGTCGTCGCCCTCGTAGAGCACCATGGGCTTGGCGGCCATGACGTCCTTGGCCATGCCGAGGCTGTCGGAGGTCGCCACCAGGTAGGTAAAGACGCCGTCGAGCTCGTCGACCGAGCGGACCATGGCGCCCTCCAGGTCGTTGCCGCGGTCGATCTGGTCGGCGATGTAGACCGCGATCAGCTCGGAATCGCAGTTCGACATGAAGCGGTGGCCGCGCCGCTCCAGCGCACGGCGGTAGGACCAGTAGTTGGTCAGCTGGCCGTTGTGCACCACGGAGACGTCGTTGAAGGGGTAGGCCCAGTAGGGATGGGCCGAGCGGATGTCCACGTCGGACTCCGTGGCCATGCGGGTGTGGCCGATCCCGTGGGTGCCCTTGAAGCCGCCGAGGCTGTACTGCCCCGCGACCACGCCGGCGTCACCCAGGTCCTTGATCAGTTCCAGCGCGTGGCCGAGCGACAGGATCTCGACACCCTCGACGTCCTCGATGAAGTCGGCCAGGCGCCTCAGGTCGCCGTCGAAGGTGAAGGTGTAGCGGTAGGCGTAGTCGGTCGCCTGGTCCCGGGCCTCGACCTTGGCGCCCATCTCGAGCAGGCGCTCGTCGACCAGGCCCTTGCGCTCGGCCATCTGGTGCTGGATGTCGAAGCCCTTCTTGGCGTCCTCCTGCTCGGCCACCTTGAAGCGCACGACGTACTTGTCCCCCATGGCGGGGCCATAGAGGGCGAAGCCGGTCGAGTCAGGGCCCCGATGCTTCAAGGCTTGAAGCATCGAGGTCATCTCCTGACCGATATCCCCGCTCGACCCCTTGTGAATCAGTCCGGCAATGCCGCACATGGTCTTCTCGTCTCCTTCAGATCAGGGCAGACAGTCGAGATAGGTCTCGACGTCCCAGTCGGTCACGGTGTGGAGGAAGCGCTCCCACTCGTCGCGCTTGTACTCGTTGTAGAGCCGGTACATCTCGCCCGGCATGGCCGACTGGATGACCTCGTCCTTGGCCAAGGCGTCCAGCGCGTCGCCCAGGGTCATGGGCAGGCGCCTGACCTGCTTGCCGGCCTCCATGGCCTGGTAGATGTTGCGGTCTTCCGGCGGGCCGGGATCGATGTCGTTCCTGATGCCGTCGTCGGCCGCCTTGATGATCGCCGCGGCCATGAGGTGCGGGTTCACCATGGAGTCCACCGAGCGGTACTCGAAACGGCCGGGCGCCGAGATCCTGAGCCCCGTGGTCCGGTTCTGGTAGCCCCAGTCGGCGAAGACCGGCGCCCAGAAGCCCGTGTCCCAGAGCCGGCGGTAGGAGTTCACGGTCGAGGAGCCGATCGCGGTCAGCGCGCCAAGGTGCTTCACGATGCCGCCGACCACCTGCAGGCCGACCTTGCCGGGCATCTGTGGATCGTCGGTGTCCGGCATGAAGGTGTTCTCGCCACCCTTCTTGTAGGTGAAGACGTCCGGCATCGCCGGCATCGGGTCCTGGTGCAGCGGGTTCACCTGGTCCTCGCCGCCGTGCCAGAACGAGATGTTGTGGTGGCAGCCCGATGCCGAGACCCCCATGAAGGGCTTCGACATGAAGCAGGCGATCAGCTCGAACTCGCGCGCCACCTGGGCGCAGATCTGGCGATAGGTGGTCAGGCGATCGGCGGTCCTGAGCGCGTCGTCGAAGGTGAAGTTGAGCTCGAGCTGGCCGGGCGCGTCCTCGTGATCGCCCTGGATCATGTCGAGGCCCATCGCCTTGCTGTACTCGATCACCTTCATGTAGACCGGCCGCAGGCTCTCGAACTGATCGATGTGATAGCAGTAGGGGTTCGAGAAGCCGCCGTCCGGCTTGCCGTCCGCGCCCTTCTTCAGCCACATCATCTCCGGCTCGGTGCCGTGCCGGAGATGCAGGCCCTTGTGCTCCTGCTGGAACTGGTCGTGGATCCGGCGCAGGTTGCCGCGGCAGTCAGCGGTCAGGAAGGCGCCCGGATTCTCGCGCTCCTCGCGGTTGCGGAACAGGGTGCAGAAGACCCGCGCGACCCGCTTGTCCCAGGGCAGCTGGCAGAAGGTCTCCGGCTCGGGAATACCGACCAGCTCCTTGTCCTGCGGCCCGTAGCCCAGGTACTCGCCGTGCCGGTTGAGGAAGAGGTTGACCGTGGCGCCGTAGACCAGCTGGAAGCCCCGCTCAGCCACGGATTCCCAGTGATCCGCGGGAATGCCCTTGCCGCAGATCCGCCCCGTCACCGAGACGAACTGCAGGTAGAGATAGTCGATCCCGAGATCGTCGATCTTCATCCGCACCTGCTTGACGAGCTCCGCCCGTCCAGGCGCTTCCACAAAGGCTTCGATATCCGTCATCTGTTCGCCCTCCCCGTCCTCGATCCAAGGTCCCCGGGTGTTCTTGTGCGCGGGCGGCCGGTTCGCTCCGCCGCTCCGTGCCCGGTCCCCCCAAAGACCTGCGACTATGCCGTCACGCCGCGCCAGCGGTTGTAACCAATTCCATACCAATTATCGCCTCTGGCCGAGCGCCTGTCGGTGCGCCGGGGCCCTTTGAGCCGAATAGGCCAGAAAATCAGCAAAACGACGCTGTTGACGTAACGTGGTTAACTCCACCATATTTGGAACCAGTTGTGAACCAATTTTTTCGAAAGGTCGAAAAATGGTTCAGCTCGATGCGAGCGACCAGCGCGGCCCGGAAAGCAAGCCGAGGCTGCCGCGCACGGTGGCCGGCGGCGCCGCGGCGATCGCGGCGCGCCTGCGCCAGGCGATCATGGACGGCACCTACGCCTACGGGTCCAGGCTGCCGGCCGAGCGCGACCTCGCGACCCATTTCGGCGCGTCGCGGAGCACCGTGCGCGAGGCGCTGCGGCGCCTCGAGGAGCAGCGCCTTCTGAGCCGCCGGATCGGCAGCGGCACCTTCGTCAGCTTCCGCCCCGCCGCCGACGGCAGCTCCATGGCGGAGCAGACCAGCCCCCTGGAGCTGATCGAGGTGCGCCTGGCGCTCGAGCCGAGAATCGCCCGCCTGGCGGCGGTCAACGCCACGGCGCGGGATCTCGATCGCTTGGCCGAGGCGCTCGCGCGCGTCGAGCGGGCGGGCGAGGATCGCGAGGCCTTCTCGAACGCCGACGAGCATTTCCACCTCCTGCTCGCGGAATGCACGCGTAATCCCCTGCTGCTGTCGCTGTACCGCCAGATCAACGACGTGCGCAGCCACGCCCAATGGGGGCGCATGAAGGAGAAGATCCTGACCGCCAAGCGCATCGAGGCCTACAACCGCCAGCACCGCCAGCTCTACGAGGCCCTGCGCAGCCGCGACGCCGAAGGCGCCGAGGCGACGATCGAAGCCCATCTGGAGAAGGCCCGCCAGCACCTCGTCGGGGTGAGCGAGGAGTAGACTGGCCGGGGCGGCCCAATGGCGGAGAATCTACTTATAGAAGCCTGGAGCCTGTGATCACGGTCATCCTTCGACAAGGGGCGCAGCCCGGCGCTTCGCGCGGATGAGGGTCTCTTCTTGATACAAACCGCCCTCACCCGCGCGAAGCGCGAGTGCTACGCACTCTTGTCGAAGGGTGATGGTGCCAGCTCGGCATTGTTCCACTCCCAGCTGAGGCCTGTCTCGGTCCGCGATCTTCCGCCCAGGCAGGCACCTGCGACGAGTGCTGTCATGAAAGGCTCAGCGCGCCTCGTCAGCCTGCCAGGTCGGACAGCGCCGGGCGGTTCTTCCAGCCCCCACGGACTATTGCCGGGGCGAGATACTTCCCGCTGAGCTCGTCGTAGAGCGCCGTGGCCGTGGTCGCCCGCCCGCCCAGTTTGCCCAGCAGGTGGTCCAGCGTGCGGTCGATCGTCTCAAGGAAGGCCGCCAGGTCCTCGTCGCTCCGCACGTGGCGGGTATGGCCCGGCGCCAGCGAGGAGGAGCGGTAGCTCAGAGAGAAGACCCGGCACCCGCGGGCCAGAAGGCTGTCGAGCAGACGGCGGTGCGCGTCGTGGTCGGCGCCCTCGGGCGTCAGGCCGATGCGCTCCAGGAGGCCGAGGCGCGCCAGGAGCTCGGGCAGCTGCAGCTCCCGGCCCCAGTCGCTCGAGATCCGCGGGAACAGGGCCTGCGCCGCGAAGGCCAGCAAGCCCGCGAACCCGACAGTGAACGGCAACTCGAGCAGAGGCCGCCGCTCGCCGAACCAATAGGGCCGGGGCTCGATGCGCCGGAAATCGGGCCCGCCCTTGTCCTCGAAACTGGTGTAGGGCACGACGCTGGTCCCTACGGCGTAGCCGAAGTCTTCGAGGACACTGCCGGTCCAGGGTCCGACGCCGTGGCGCCCGGCGCGGTAGACCCTAGGCCGCTGGCCGAAGCTCCGCTCGATCATGGCGGTCAGCTGGTAGAGCTTCTCGCGCTCCAGTTCGGGCGGCAGGTTCCCGGCAAAGGAGTTGCGCGCCGTGACCGCCTCTTCCAGGGGCGGTGTGACCCAGGGATGCAGGTGGGCCCCGATCTCACAGAGGCCCTGGCTCTGATAGCCGCCCAGGAGCCGAACCGAAGCCTCGTCGCTCGCCACCGGATAGTCGACCAGATAGGTCGGCACCACGCCGTGCTTGGCGAAGATCTCCTGGGCCCGGTCCTGGGCCGCGATGTTGGAGACGCCGACGTTGTCCCGGGACAAGGGGGCGCCCCAGTCGAATTCCTCTTCGGCTTCGACGAAGACCAGCACGCGCGGCGCCTCGGACGCCGGCAGGTCGATGAAGTCGGCGTTGCCGTGGTCGAGCGCCTCGGCCGCCTTGTTCGGGCCAGACACCGGCGCGTGCCGGCCGGAAGCATGGGCCCGGAACACGGACGGTGCTGGTTGCTTGGAGCCGTCAGGCGAACTCTTCATCTGCCCATTTTTTCAGTCGTTTGAAGAGGGCCGGATGCCGGGACGCTCGAAGCGTAGAGTCTAATTCTTGACGAGAGGATAATCCTGTCGCTGTACCACTCGAACAAAATGGCCGCCGAAACAGTGCCTAGCCAGCACCATCACCCTTCGACAAGAGTGCGTAGCACTCGCGCTTCGCGCGGGTGAGGGCGGATTGTATCAGGAAGAGACCCTCATCCGCGCGAAGCGCCGGGCCGCGCCCCTTGTCGAAGGATGACCGTGATCAAGGGCTCAAGAGTTTTTCGCCGCCCTTCTAGACCGTCCAGCGCCTCAAGCCGCCCGGCAGCGGCCAGTCCCGCCACATGCCCTTGAGGTCGGCGAGCAGGCCGCCCGGCGTGATCAGCCGCCGGAAGTCCTCGGCGTCGAGGTCGCGGTACTGCGCATGCGGCACCGCCCCGACCAGGGCGTCGTAGCCGCCGAGTCCGTCGAGCTCCCGGTGCAGATCGATGCCGTAGAGCGCCTTGGCCTCGCCGGGGTCCGCCAGCGGATCGTGCACCTCCGGCAGATGGCCGGCGCCGCGCAGGGCGGCCACCAGGTCGGCCACCTTGGTGTTGCGCAGGTCCGGGACGTTCTCCTTGAAGGTCAGGCCCAGCACCAGGATGCGCGACGACCCGTCGAGCTGCTCGGCGATCCTCTCGGCAAAGTAGCTGCCCATCCCGTCGTTGATCCGCCGGCCGGCCAGAATGACCTCCGGCCGGTGGCCCAGTTCCGCGGCCCGGTGGGCCAGGTAATAGGGGTCCACGCCGATGCAGTGGCCGCCGACCAGGCCGGGGGCGAAGCCCAGGAAGTTCCACTTGCTCCGCGCGGCCTCGAGCACGTCATGAACGGAAATGTCCATCTTATTGAAAATCATGGTAATTTCATTGATGAATGCGATGTTGACATCGCGCTGGGCGTTCTCGATCACCTTGGCGGCCTCCGCGGTCTTGATGTCCGCGGCGCGGAACACGCCCCCCGATGTGACCGACCCGTAGATCTCGGCCATCAGTTCCGTGACCGCCTGGTTCTGGCCCGCGATCACCTTGGTGATGCGGTCGATGGTATGCTCCCGGTCGCCCGGATTGATCCGCTCCGGCGAGTACCCGAGGAAGAACTCTTGACCGCAGGTCAGGCCGGAGGCCTCCGCCAGGATCGGGCCGCAGATCTCCTCGGTGACGCCGGGGTAGACCGTGCTCTCGAACACCACGAGCCCGCCCGGCGACAGGTGACGGCCCACCGTCGCGCTGGCCTGGCGGACCAGGCCGAGGTCGGGCTTGTTGGTCCGGTCGACCGGCGTCGGGACCGCGACGATGAAGCAGTCGACCCCGTCCAGGTCGGATTCGTCGGCGCTGAAGCGCAGAGGGCTCGCGGCGAGCGTTTCCGGCGCGACCTCGCCGGTGCGGTCCCGGCCGCCCGCCAGTTCGGCGATCCTCCGGGCGTCGACGTCGAACCCGACGACCGGAAAGCGTTTCGCCAAGGCGACCGCCAGCGGCAAGCCGACATAGCCCAGTCCGACGACGGCGATCCTGCCCGGGGATTTCAGCATCTATAGGGCTTCCCGCGGAGAAGCGACGGTGCCCGCCGGGCGCTGCCTCAGATCCTCGACCGGACGCCCCTGCCCCGCCGGCCGAGCGTCACCCGACATGGCCGATCTGCTTGTCCTTAACGATCGACAGAATCTCGTCGAGCTTGTCGGCCTGCCCCTCAACCAGGTCTTCCATGGCGTTCATCCGCTTCGCCAGGCGCAGCATGCCGAGGGCGAGCGTCAGCGCCTGGTCGTCGGTCGCGGACTTGCCGCCGCTCTCGGCGGCCGGCATGGAGGGCAGGCCCTCCTCCTTCATGTCGGCGACGACTTCCCGCACGGCGCCGGCATCGATCTCGTGCAGGCCTTCCAGGCAGCCGAACAGCATGAGGCGGCTGCACAGAAGGTTGACGCGGCGCGGCACGCCGCCGGTCTCCTCGTAGATCGCCGCCATGGCCTGATCGGTGAAGGCCGGGTCGTTCTTCCACTCCACCAGGGACAGGCGGTGCCTGATGTAGTCCGCGGTTTCCTCGACGTTCAGCGGCCGCAGATGGTAGTTGGCGATGACCCGCTGGCGGAGCTGTTCGAGATCGCGGCTCGAAAGGGTCTTCTTGAACTCCGGCTGGCCGACCAGGTAGATCTGCAGCAACGCGTTCTGGTTCTCGTGGAAGTTGGAGAGCATGCGCAGCTCTTCGAGCGACGCGTAGGGCAGGTTCTGCACCTCGTCCACGAACAGCAGGGCGCGCTTTCCCGAGCGGTGGGTCTGGCGCAGGAAGCTCTCGATACGGCGCAGGACCGTCGCCTTGTCGGTGCCGACGTCCTCGAGCCCGAAGGCGAAGGCCACCATGCGCAGGAAGTCCTCGGCCTCGAGCTGCGTGGTGTCGACCTTGGCGGTTACCCGGCCCTGGCCCCGGATCTGGTCCAGGGCGCGGTCGATCAGCGTCGTCTTGCCCGCCCCGACCTCGCCCGTGATCACGACGAAGCCCTCGGCCTGACTCAACCCGAAGCGGAGGTAGGCCGAGGCCTTCCGGTGCGGCCCCTGGTCGAAATAGAACCGGTGGTCCGGGTTCAGTTGGAAGGGGAGCGCCTTGAGCGCATAGAAACCCGTGTACATGCCCAGGTCTTCGATTGCCCCGCCCGGTTCAGGATCGGCGGCTCCGCCAAAGCGCGGCCGCCGACTCGGCTTCTCAAGATCGTTCCCTCTCTATCACAGGGGTGCCCGAGAAGGCGACGACAATTCGCAGGCGGGCGGTCAAAGCGAAAGCGGCGGCCCAGGTGGTGCCGCCGCCTCATCTCCCGCGGGTCCTGGCGGAGTTGCCGGGCTTCATTCCTGTCGCATGGTCACCCGCGCATCCATCGTCCCGGTAAACCCGACCATATCGAACACCAACCCGATCGGCGCTGCGTCGGCCATGGGGACCGAGATCGACACGACGACGTCGGTGTCGCCTGGGTTGACCGGCTCTTCGGCGGTGACCGTGAAGGTGGCGTTCCAGTTGACCAGGTTGTCCTCGGCCAACTTCTTGGCCTCGGCAGGCGTCACTGCCCCCACGGCCAGGGCGCGGGCGGAATCACGCGCGATGGTCACCATGTTGTTGCGCAGGAAGAAGAGCGAGCTGAAGTCGATGATGCCGATCATCAGCATGAGCAGTACGGGCAAGACGAAGGCCAGTTCGACCGCCGCGACGCCCTTATCGCTCCTGCACAGACCGAAACGTGCCAGGGCCCGGCAGTTGATGAGGCGGAGCGACGAGTTGGAAAGCCGCATGGCTCTCTGATCCCCTGTCCCGGTTCTACGTCGCCGGATCTGTCTTCAGCTCGTTGAGCGGCACCAGGCGCGGGCGATGGAGAGCGATCTGTCCGATGGTCTTGGGCTGCATGACGCCGTCGAAGAAGAACGGCGTGTAATCGTAGTAGACCTCGACGACGATGATGTTCTGATCCGGCTCCAGTTCGAACCCGTCGGGAAGCTTGGCCGGCGGTCCGTTGCCATTCACCACCTTGCCCACCTTGCTCGGGTGCGACGCCGTGCCGCCGCCGCTCTGCTGCCAGTCGACCCTCGGCGTCGCGCCCGGATTGTCGTCCGACGTCACCGAGGTGATGTGGATGATCCCCTCGGCGTCCAGCTTGAACGGCGTCATCGAGTACTCGGCCGCGGCGAAGACCTGCTCGATGTCGTCGACCGTGGCCGCCTGGGCGCGGCTCATCAGGTCGCTGGTGCTGATCGCCAGGCGGCTCAGCTTCTGCTGCAGCAGGACGTAGCGCCCCATCTCGATGCCGGCGAGCAGCAGGAAGGTCAGGACCGGCGCCATCATGGCGAACTCGATGATGCTGACGCCCTCGCTGCCGCGGCACAGGCGCCGCAATATGCGCATCGGGCTCAACATCCCGGGAACCCGTTGTCGAAGGGCTCGTTGCGCACGGTCACGCTGGCGGACAAGGGGACCTTGCCGCCCTCGCCCATCATCGAGTCGAGCAGGCCGGTCATCATGGGCATCTCGTAGGTCACGGTGTAGACCACGACCTCGCCGCCGGAACCGACGCCGGCCCGGCCCATGTCCTCGTCCCACTGGCCGTTGCAGTTGATGTCGGTGAAGGGCTCGCCGCCGTCGTAGGTCTCGTTGCCGTTAATGTCGTCGAAGGGCTCGGGCACGCCGATCGAGGTGAAGTTCGGGTAGACCAGGGTGCTGATGTCCTCGTCGGTGATCTTGACCACCCCGGCGCCGTTGGAGTTGACCACGTCGACGACGTAGTCCTCCCGCGTGCCCGACGGCGGCGGCGCGCCGGTCAGGCCGAAGCGCGCGGCCTCGCGCAGGCCGCCCTCGAGCAGCGTGTTGCCGAAGAAGATCATGCCCACCTCCAAGGTGCCCACGGCCAGCAGCAGCATGGCGGGGGCGACGAAGGCGAACTCGACGGCGGCCAGGCCGTCCGAGCGGCGTCCGAGACGGGCGAGCCGGTGGCGGAGAGCAGCAATCATCATCGCGAGATCCTCAAGGCTGACAGATCGTCGGCGATCTCCTCGAACGCGGCGTTCAAGGCGTCGCCGTTGGGCGCGAAGTGGTAGTAGGGCGCCTTGGGCTTCGAGGCGACCTGCCTGAGCAGGGTCTGCAGCGGGCCGTCGTCGAAGTAGAACTGGATCACGTAGATCTTGATCCCGCTGTTCTTGACGCTCTCGGCGACCGCCAGCAGGCGGTCGTTCATGCCGCCGGCGCCGGCGCTGGTGCCGCTGCCGAAGAACCTGTTGTAGCCGTCCCGGGTGCCGCCGTACTGCTCGCCGTCGGTAAGCAGGACGATGGCGCGCTCGTGGAGGCCCGTGGGGAAAGGATCGGCGTCGGCGAAGGGCTCGCCGGGCGAGACCACGCGCCAGGCCCAGGCCAGGCCCTGGGCGATGTTGGTCACGCCTTCCGGGTTGGTCAGGGCGTTGATCGCGTCCTCGATCTCGGTCCGCTGGTCGGTCAGGCGCGTGATGCCGTGGTCGAGGCAATTGCTATAGACACAGGCACCCTCGCACTCTCCCCCCTCCTCCTCACCGAAGACCTGGCCGGAGATCGCGGCCCACGCCGGCCAGGCGGTGCCGTCGGCCGTGGTGAGCGGCCCGAGCAGGTGGTCGGCGATGCCGTCGGGGTTGTTGAGGGCGTTCCTGTAGCGGGCATAGACGCAACCGTTCCAGGAGCTTAAAGGGCTGTTCAGAAATGGAACCGGCGTGTTGTTCACATTGTAGATGACGGTTTGATTTTCCTCCTCGATGGGGTTCTCGAAGATCCCCACGCTGGTGGTCGTGGTCAGCGAGCTGTTGAACGTCGTGCCGTCCTCCCAGACGTTGACCGCGCCGTTCCAGGGCACGAGGCCGATGGTCAGGAGGTCCGAGGCCGTCTTGTTGCCGTAGAGCACGTCGACCAGGGTCAGCGCAGCGGTCCGCGCGGCGATGATGCGCGTGCTGCCCGAGCCGTCGGAATTGCTCATCGAGCCCGACATGTCCATGGACAGCACCACGTCCATGCTGACGGTCTCGCGGGTGACCTGGGTGCCCGTGCCGACCTCCACGGAATCCTTGCCGAAAATGCGCATGAAGGTCGTGCCCATGGTCGCGGACGCGCCGACGTCGATCGTGCCGGCAACGTCGTCGACCTGGGCCGTGCTCAGGGTCACGGTGGCGCCCATGTAGCCCGGCGGAAAGTTGGCGTCGAAGTACTTGCGGATCTCGTCGTCGATCTTTTCATCGTCCTTGACGTGCGCGGCCGCCAGCATGGCGGCGTCGAGGGCGTCGCCCATCCGGGCCTTAACCAGGTAGCCGCGCCCGGAGTCGATGGTAAGGCCGATGATACCCACGATCGGGATGGTCAGGACGGCCAAGAGCGGGAAAGACGCCCCGCTTTCGCAGAACGTCAAACGGCGGTATATCGCCTTCAGTCGCCCCCTCCAAACCGCCAGATCTGTTGACCAGCGCATCGATTACCTCTCCAGGACTAGGAATTACCAGGAGGCATTCTACCTAGAGAGGTTTAAGGACTATTATATTTATCTGGTAAACGCTACAACCCTATCTATGTTTTTTCGCATATTTTCCCTAGCTGGTTTTTAACTCGATATTATTAGTAAGCTATTTGTAAATACTGTCTATCTCCGACTAGGGCTTCAGATCGTTGAGGGGCACCAGGCGCGGGCGATGGAGAGCGACCTGCCCGATGGTCTTGGGCTGCATGACGCCGTCGAAGAAGACCGGCGTGTAGTCGTAGTAGACCTCGACGACGATGATGTTCTGATCCGGATCCAGCTCGAACCCGTCGGGAAGCTTGGCCGGCGCGCCCTCGGCACTGCCTACCCGGCTCCCGTGTGACGCGGCGCCGGCGCCGCTCTGCTGCCAGTCGACCCTCGGCGTCGCGGTCACGTCGTCGTCCGACGTCACCGAGGTGATGTGGATGATCCCCTCGGCGTCCAGCTTGAACGGCGTCATCGAGTACTCGGCCGCGGCGAAGACCTGCT
>JASJEC010000049.1 GCA_030064845.1 Kiloniellales bacterium | reverse complement strand
TCAAGCCCGAGGGAGCCAGTCATGGACCAGCGGCCAAACTCCGCAGCGAGCCGGGATGTCGCCTATCATCTGCATCCCTATACCAATGCCCGCAAGCACGAGGCCCAGGGTCCCCTCGTAATCGCCAAGGGCAAAGGCGTCTATGTCTATGACGACCAGGGCAAGGAGTACATCGAAGGGCTGGCCGGCCTTTGGTGCACCGCGCTGGGCTTCAGCGAGGAACGGCTGGTCAAGGCGGCGGAGCGCCAGATGTCGACCCTGCCCTACTACCACGCCTTCGCCCACAAGACGGCCAACATCTCGATCGACCTCGCCGAGCGCCTGATCGGCCTGGCCCCCGTGCCCATGTCGAAGGTCTTCTTCGCCAATTCGGGCTCCGAGGCGAACGACACCATGATCAAGATGATCTGGTACTACAACAACGCCCTGGGCCGGCCGGATCGCAAGAAGATCATCAGCCGCTTCAGAGGCTACCACGGCGTCACCATCGCGGCCGCCAGCCTGACCCACCTGGCCTACGTGCAGGAGGGCTTCGATCTGCCGGCCAGCAGCCGCTTCCTCAAGACCGGCTGTCCCCACTTCTACCGCTGCGCCCAGGAGGGCGAGAGCGAGGCCGACTTCACCACCCGGCTAGCGGAGGAGCTGGAGGAACTGATCCTCGAGGAAGGGCCCGAGACCATCGCGGCCTTCGTCGCCGAGCCCCTGCAGGGCGCGGGCGGCGTCATAGTGCCCCCGGTCGACTACTGGCCGAAGATCCAGAAAGTACTAAAAAAGCACGACATACTTATGGTCGCCGACGAGGTGATCTGCGGCTTCGGCCGGACCGGAAACTTCTGGGGCAGCCAGACCTTCGGGATCCAGCCCGACATCATGACCATGGCCAAGGCGCTCAGCTCGGCCTACCTGCCGATCTCCGCCGTGATGATCTCCGACCGGGTCTACCAGGCGCTGGCCGACAGCTCGGCGGAACACGGCACCTTCGGCCACGGCTATACCTACAGCGCGCACCCGGTCAGCGCGGCGGTCGCGCTGGAAACCCTGAAGATCTACGAGGAGCGGGACATCGTCGCCCACGTCCAGCGGATGGCGCCCAAGCTGCAGAACGGGCTCCAGCGGTTCAGCGGCCATCCCCTGGTCGGCGAGGTGCGCGGCAAGGGCCTGATCGGCGCCGTGGAACTGGTCGCCGACAAGGCGACCAAGGCGGCCTTCGATCCGGTCGGCCAGGTCGGCGGCGCCTTCGCCGCCAATGCCCAGGCAGAGGGACTGATCGTGCGCAATCTGGGCGACAGCATCGGCGTTTGCCCGCCCTTGATCATCACCGAAGCGGAGATCGAAGCCCTGCTGGACCGCTTCGACCGGGCCCTCGAGGAGACCACGCGCTGGGTTTCCGGAGAAGGCCTCGCATCGGTGGCCTAGACCAAGGAAGGCGGTCCACGGTCGGGCGAAGTGGTGATACCGTCGCCCCGAAACGGCTAGACAAGACTGTTGGGGGCAGTGGAGGAAGAGGTCGATGGATTACGAAGGTTTCTTCAACCGGCAGATAGCCGGCCTCCGACGGGAGGGGCGCTATCGCGTGTTCGCCGACCTGGAACGCCAGGCCGGCTGCTTCCCGACGGCCCGGCACCACGGCGCCGACAACCCGCGCGAGGTGACCGTCTGGTGCTCCAACGACTACCTCGGGATGGGTCAGAATCCCAAGGTCATCGAGGCCATGCAGGAGGCGCTCCAGCGTTGCGGCGCCGGCGCCGGCGGCACCCGCAACATCTCGGGCACCAATCACTACCACGTGCTTCTGGAGCGGGAACTGGCGGATCTACACGCCAAGGAGTCCGCCCTACTGTTCACCTCGGGCTATGTCTCCAACTGGGCCGCGCTCGGCACCCTGGCCGCGCGGCTGCCGGACTGCGTCGTGCTGTCGGACGCCAACAATCACGCCTCGATGATCGAGGGGATCCGTCACAGCCGCGCCGAGAAATGCATTTTTCGGCATAACGATCCGGAAGACCTCGACCGCATGCTGTCCCGCTACGCGCCCGAGCGCGCCAAGCTGGTCGCCTTCGAATCGGTCTACTCGATGGACGGCGACATCGCGCCGATCGGCGAGTTCTGCGACGTCGCCGAGGCTCACGGCGCCATGACTTACCTCGATGAGGTCCACGCCGTCGGCCTCTACGGCCCGCGCGGCGGCGGGATCGCGGACCGCGAGGGTCTGATGGACCGCCTGACCGTCATCGAGGGCACCCTGGGCAAGGCCTTCGGAGTCCTGGGCGGATACATCGCCGCCTCCGCGGCCCTAGTGGATTTCGTGCGCAGCTACGCCTCCGGCTTCATCTTCACCACGGCCCTGCCACCGGCGATCGCCGCCGGGGCCCGCGCCAGCGTGCGCTATCTCAAAGAGAGCCATGCCGAGAGAGCCCGGCACCAGGAACGGGCGGCAACGCTCAAGGAGCGGCTGCTGGCGGCCCACCTGCCGGTCATGGAGTCCGAGAGCCACATCGTGCCGGTGCTGGTCGGCGACCCGGTGCTGTGCAAGCTGGTCACAGACACCCTGCTCGACCGCTATGGCCTCTACGTCCAGCCGATCAACTATCCCACGGTGCCCAAGGGCACGGAGCGCCTGCGTCTCACGCCGACACCGCTGCACAGCGACCGCGACATGGACCGGCTGATCGCGGCCCTGGTCGAGATCTGGACGGAACTGGATCTGCAGCGCGCGGCCTAGGAAGCAATCCAGCAACCGGCCGGTCCCGGCTGAAGTCCTTGAAATATATGCGGCGGTCGCGGCCGGCCTGGACTGCGGCCGGCCCAATTTTTGACTCCAACTTCGCTCAAAATTTAGATAGGGTCGCGTCGAAGCGAAGGGGCCCAGCAGAGGACCCTGCTCAGGAGGTCACAACGGGGAGCGGCTGAATGACGTCCGCAAATTCGGACATCATCGTCAAGTTCGACGGGGTGCAGAAGAGCTACGACGGCGAAACCCTGGTCGTTAAGGATCTCAATCTAGACGTCGAAAGAGGTGAGTTTCTCACCATGCTGGGGCCGTCGGGCTCGGGCAAGACCACCGTCCTGATGATGCTGGCCGGCTTCGAGACGGCCACCCACGGCGAGATCTACCTTAGCGGCACGCCGATCAACAATGTGGCGCCCCACAAGCGCGGGATCGGCATGGTGTTCCAGAACTATGCCCTCTTCCCCCATATGACGGTCGCCGAGAACCTGGCCTTTCCCTTGGAAGTCCGAAAGATGTCCAAGGCGGACATTGAGCAGAAGGTCAACCGGGCGCTCGACATGGTGCGCCTCGGCGGCTTCGGCGGGCGGCGCCCGGCCCAGCTCTCCGGCGGCCAGCAGCAGCGCGTCGCCGTGGCCCGGGCCCTGGTCTTCGAGCCCGAGCTGGTGCTGATGGACGAGCCGCTGGGCGCGTTGGATAAGAACCTGCGCGAAGAGATGCAGTACGAGATCAAGCACATCCACGAAAACCTCGGGGTGAGCATGGTCTACGTGACCCACGACCAGTCCGAGGCGTTGACCATGTCGAACCGCATCGCGGTCTTCGACGACGGCGTGATCCAGCAGCTGGCGCCCCCGGACGACCTCTACGAGCAGCCGAACAACGCCTTCGTGGCCGCCTTCATCGGCGAGAACAACAAGCTGGTCGGCAGGGTCAGAGAGGTCAACGGCGCCACCTGCACGGTCGAAGTCGATGGCAAGATGATCAAGGCCATCTCGATCAACCACGAGGGCGTGGGCAGCGACACCACCCTCTCGCTCCGGCCGGAACGGGTCTTCGTCAAGCCCGAGGAGGGCAAGTGCCCCAACGTGCTGGAGGCCAAGGTCGAAGAACTCATCTATCTCGGCGACCACGTCCGCACCCGCATCAGCCTCTGTGGTCACGACGACTTCATCGTCAAGGTCCCCAACTCGGCCGGCCACGTGCACCTGGAACCGGGCGAGGTGGTCAAGGTCGGCTGGCAGGCCGAGGACTGCAGGGCGCTCGATGCCTGAGGCGCGGGAAGGGTTTTACGGACGCGCAGCCGGAACCGGGGCGGCAGCTCCGCAGCGGTTCCGTGCGCCGAGGGGGATAACACCATCGACCGCCGGTGGAACCGGCACAACCCACCAGGGAGATTAGCGTTATGAAAAGTCTGTTGAAACAAACCTGCATGGGGATCGCCGGCCTGGCGAGCCTCGGCCTTGCGGCGGCGGCTCCGGCGCAGGCCGACACGGAGCTCGTGGTGGTTTCCTGGGGCGGCGCCTACACCGCCAGCCAGCAGAAGGCCTATCACGAGCCCTACATGGCAATGAACCCGGGCATCAAAATCCTGAACGACGACTCCGCGTCGGAGGGCTTGGCCAAGCTGCGCGCCCAGACCGAGGCGGGCAACATCACCTGGGACCTGGTCGACATGGTCGCCTCGGACGCGATCACGGCCTGCGACGAGGGCGTGGTGATCGAGTTCGATCACGACGAGCTGCTGGCCCCGGCGCCGGACGGCACGCCGCCTTCGAAGGACTTCTTCGACGGCTTCCTGATGGACTGCTTCATTCCGCAGATCGTCTACTCGACCACCTTCGGCTACCGCACCGACAAGTTCTCGGGCGAGCAGCCGGACTCGATCGCCGACGTCTTCGATCTCAAGAAGTTCCCGGGCAAGCGCGCGCTGGAGAAGAAGCCGATCGGCAACCTGGAGTGGGCCCTGATCGCCGACGGCGTGGCGGCCGACGACGTCTATGACGTCCTGTCCACGCCGGAAGGCGTTGACCGGGCCTTCAAGAAGCTCGACACGATCAAGGACAGCGTCGTCTGGTGGACCAAGGGCGCGGTCCCGACCCAACTTCTCGCCGACGGCGAAGTCGTCATGGCTTCCGCCTACAACGGCCGCCTCTTCGCCGCGATCGAGGAGGAGAAGCAGCCGATCGCCATGATGTGGGAGTGGCAGGTCTTCGACATCGACGGCTGGGTCATCCCCAAGGGCGGCAAGAATGAGGCCGAGGTCAAGAAGTTCGTCCGCTTCGCGACCGATACCCAGCGCCTCGCGGATCAGGCCAAGTTCATCTCCTACGGCCCGGCGCGTAAGTCCTCGGGCCCGCTGGTCAGCAAGCACGCGGAGCTCGGCATCGACATGGCGCCGCACATGCCGACCAATGCGGAGAACGCCAAGAAGACGCTGCTCTTCAACTACGAGTGGTGGGCTGACAACCGGGCCGAACTGGACGAGCGGTTCCAGGCCTGGCTCGCCAAGTAGCAACCTCGGCGTCCGCGGGACGGGATCGGCCCGTCCCGCGGGCGACACTTCCCGGTTCCAGATCGGGGACCGGGCGGGCGTGACGAAGGAACAGGTTCGTGGCCGCGAATACGGCACCACCGGAAGTGATGACCACGGCGGACGGGACGCCGCTCAAGGTCAGCATCGCGCGCGCCATGCGCCGCAACAGACTCCGCGCCATCCTGCTGGTCGCGCCTCTCTTTCTCTTCATTCTCGTAACCTTCCTGATCCCAATCTTCGACATGACGTTCCGCAGCGTGGAGAACTCGCTGATCCCGCAGGTTCTCCATCGCACGGTCCCCCTCCTCGCCCAGTGGGACGAGACCTCCGGGGAGCTGCCGCCGGAAGCGGTCTTCGAGGCCATGGTCGCGGACCTCGTGGAAGGTCGGGAGACCCGGGATATCGGCAAGGTCGGCACGCGCCTCAACTATGAGGCCTCGGGGATGTCCAGCCTGTTCCGTTCAAGCGGCCGTAAGGCCAAGCGGATCAAGGAGGGCCCCTACCAGGAAGCCCTGATAGAGCTCAACAAGAAGTGGGGCGACATCGAGACCTGGAAGCTGATCAAGCGCCAGAGCGGCAACTTCACGGCGTCGTACTATCTGGCCGCGGTCGACCTCAAGCTCGGCTTGGACGGCGGCGTGAAGGCGCAGCCCGAAGAACGGCAGATCTACGTCTCGCTGTTCATCCGCACGCTCTGGCTGAGCACCCTGATCACGGCACTCTGCCTGCTGCTCGGCTATCCCATCGCCTACCTGCTGGCAACGCTGCCGGTCAGGACAAGCAACCTACTGATGATTCTGGTGCTGCTCCCATTCTGGACCTCGCTGCTGGTGCGCACCACGTCGTGGATCGTCCTGCTTCAGCAAGAGGGCGTGTTGAACGATCTCCTGGTCTGGATCGGCCTGGTCTCGGACAACAACCGCCTGGCCATGATCCATAACGAGATCGGCACCATCGTCGCCATGACCCACATCCTGCTGCCCTTCATGGTGCTCCCGCTCTATAGCGTGATGAAGACCATCCCACCGAGCTACATGCGCGCGGCCTTGTCGCTGGGCGCCAATCCGGTGGTCGCCTTCGTCAGGGTCTATATGCCCAACACCGTCGCCGGTATCGGCGCGGGCGGCATTCTCGTCTTCATCATCGCGATCGGCTACTACATCACGCCGGCCCTGGTCGGCGGCACCAAGGGCACCCTGATCAGCAACTTCATCGCCTATCACATGCAGATTTCGCTGAACTGGGGCCTGGCTGCCGCCCTCGGCGCGATCCTGCTCGGTATCGTCCTGGCGCTCTACTTCCTCTACGACAAGATCGTCGGCATCGACAACATGAAGCTGGGATAGAACCATGCCGCCACCGGCCTACGCAGGACCCCTGGAACGCACCTGGTACTACGGATTTCGCTTCATCTGCGGCCTGATCTTCACCTTTCTGATCGTGCCGATCCTGGTGATCATGCCGCTGTCCTTCAACACGGTGCCGTTCTTCACCTTCACGCCGGAGATGCTGTCGCTCGATCCCGACGGCTTCTCGCTGCGATGGTACAAGGATTTCTTCAACAGCCTGAACTGGCAGGGCGCGGTCAAGAACAGCATCATCATCGCCTTCTTCTCGACCATCCTGGCGACCACCCTGGGCACGATCGCGGCGCTCGGCCTCAGCCGGCCATACATGCCCTACCGCACCGCCATCATGGCGCTCTTGATCTCGCCGATGATCGTGCCGCTGATCATCTCGGCGGCCGGCATGTACTTCTTCTATTCGAAGATCGGCCTCGCCTCCACCCACCTCGGCGTGATCCTCGCCCATACCGCGCTCGGCACGCCATTCGTGGTGATCACCGTGACCGCGACCCTCGTCGGCTTCGACCACAGCCTGACGCGCGCCTCGGCCATGCTCGGCGCGAGCCCCACCCGGACCTTTTTCAAGGTCATCGTCCCGCTGATCCTGCCGGGTGTGATATCGGGCGGGCTCTTCGCCTTCATTACCTCGTTCGACGAGGTGGTTGTCGTGCTCTTCGTCGCCTCTTTCGAACAGCGCACCATTCCCTGGCAGATGTTCTCGGGCATTCGCGAGCAGATCAGCCCAACCATCCTGGCCGTGGCCACCCTGCTCATCATCGTCTCGATCATGCTGCTCGCGAGCCTGGAGCTCCTGCGCCGCCGCAATGAACGCCTGCGCGGTATGGCGCCGACCTGAGCGGGCCGGAGCAACGTGGCCAGGATGGGCCTGTGCGATCGAACCGGAACCGGGATCGAGGCGGCCGCGTTCCTTTTCCCGACCTTTAGGGTTTTCCGACACCTTCCCGGCTTGGCCTGCGCCCTTCTGATCGTGCTGGCGCTACCCTCGACGGCGAGAGCCGAAAGGGTGCAGCTGGAGCTGGTGCTGGCAATCGACGTATCACTAAGCGTGGATGCCTCCGAGTACAAACTGCAGATCCAGGGCCTCGCCGACGCGTTCCGCCACGAGGCGGTCGCCGCCGCCATCCGCGCCGCCGGGGACCACGGCATCGCGGTCACCCTGCTGCAGTGGAGCGACAACAATCAGCAGCGGATCGGCGTGGATTGGACCAAGATCACCAACCGGTCCGAGGCCGGGCGTTTCGCCGAGCTGATCGAAACGACGCCGCGGCTCTTTCCCGGCGATGGCACGGCGATCACCCGCGCGCTGGAGTCCGCCGTTGCGGTCTTTGCCCGCAACTCCTATGTCGGCGATCGAAAGGTGATTGACCTCTCGGGCGACGGCGTCGACAACCGCGGGCCCACGCCGCGGACCTGGCGCGACATCGCGGTCCGCGCGGGCATCACGGTCAATGGTCTCGCCATCCTCAACGAGGAAGATAACCTGGACCTCTACTACCTGGAGAACGTGATCGGCGGCGCCGGCGCCTTCGTCGTCGTCGCCAAGGACTACCACGACTTCGCCCAGGCGATCCTGCGCAAGCTGATCCGCGAGATCTCCGCCGCGCCCGTCGCCGAAGGCCTTATGCCGCCGAGCGGGCCGCGCGTCGCGCAGCAGGCCGCTGAGGCACCGAGATGAAGGCTCCCCGCCTCGGCCTCTCCCGCCCCGCTGCGCTCGGTCTCGCCGCGCTCGGACTGGCCCAAGCCTTCGCGCCGGCCCCGGTCCTGGCGGAGACGATCACGGTTGTCATTGGGGGCGGGGCTTACACCGTCGAGCAGTCCGAGACGATCACCGGTCCCTTCACCGAGGCGACGGGGATCACGGCGGAAGTCCTGAACGACGCCGGCGGCCTTGACGCCGTCGCCGCCCAGATAGAAGCCGGCGATGTCATCTGGGACGTCGTCGACATGAAGCTGGTCGACGCCGTGAGAGGCTGCGACGAGGGCCTCCTGGAGCAGATCGACCACTCGATCCTGCCGCCGGCCCCGGACGGCACGCGCGCCACCGAGGACTTCATCGCCGGCGCGCTCACCGTCTGCGGCGTGGGTTCCCTGATCTCCTCCAGGGTGATCGCCTACGACAGTGTGCAGTTCAACGACGAAGGGCCGGCGGTCCTGGCGGATTTCTTCGATCTCGACCGATTCCCCGGCAAACGGGGGCTGGAGCGAACGCCCAGGGCCACCCTGGAGTGGGCCCTGCTGGCGGACGGCGTGGCGCCGCCCGAGGTCTACGATCTCCTGTCCACGGCGGAAGGACTCGACCGCGCTTTCGCCAAGCTGGACACGATCAAGGATCAGGTCATCTGGTGGCAGGACGAAGCCGACGCGGTCCGGTTGCTGGTCGACGGCATGGTGTCCATGACCGCGGCCGACAACGGCGACGTCTTCAGGTCCCGCGCCCGCGAGCGCCTGCCCTTCGCCGTGATCTGGGACGGCCAGTACTGGGACGTCGACCTGTGGGTCGTGCCGAAGGGCAGCGCCAGGCTGGACTCGGCGCTCACCTTCATCAAATCGGCGACCGGCACCGAGCGGCTGGCCACGCACGCCGCCCTCACCGCCTACGGTCCGGCGCGGAAATCCTCGTCCGCCTTCGTCGGCGCCGACAACGAGAGCGGCCTCGACCTGAAGCCGCACCTGCCGACCTCGCAGGAGAGCTTCGACTATAGTCTCAACCGCGGCGTCCAGTGGTGGATCAGCAACGGCGAAAGAGTGAGGCAACGTTTCGAGGACTGGCTGTCGAGATAAGCCTTGCAGCGGATAACGCCCCACCGGACCTGGCACCCGTGGCGTTCCGCGGCGGCGGCACTGCTGTGCTGTCTCGGGTTTCTGATCGTCACGGGCCAGGCCCGCGCCGAGACCAGAGCGGTGCATCTGGAACTGCTGCTCGCGGTCGATACCTCGCTCAGCGTCAGCGACGAGGAATTTGCCCTGCAGAGCCTGGGATTCGCTAATGCCTTTCGTGACCAGCGGATCGGGCAGGCGATCGAGGCCTTGGGCAACAGGGGCATCGCCGTCGCCCTGGTGCAGTGGGGCAACACCGATCAACACAGCCTGGCGGTCGACTGGGTCCTGGTCACGGACGGCGCCTCGTCCCGTGCCCTAGCGCGGCGCATCGCGGCGATGCCGAGGCTCTTCGTCGGACCCGGCACCGCGATCGCCGCGGCGCTCGACTTCTCGGCCGCCCTCTTCCCGCGCAACGGTTTCGACGGCGACCGCAGGGTCATCGACGTCTCGGGCGACGGCGTCGACAACCGCCTGAGAGTCCCGCGCTCAAGCCGCGACCGAACCGTGGCCCAAGGGATAACGGTCAACGGACTGGCAATCCTCAACGAGGACCCCCACCTCGATCACTACTACCGCCATAACGTGATCGGCGGTGACGGCGCCTTCGTGATGACGGCCGCAGACTACGAGGACTTCGCGGAGGCTATCCTGCGCAAGCTTCTGCGCGAGATCTCCGGCGCTCCCGTTGCGGCTGCGCCGCCGGCCGGGCGCGCCGCCGCGCTGAAGGAGACATCGACCAAGCCATGATCAAGATCCGGAACATCGACCACGTTGTGATTCGGGCGATCGACGTGCCAGCGATGCTGCGCTTCTACACCGAGGTGCTCGGCTGCGCCGTCGAAAAGGTCCAGGAAGGATTCGGCCTCACCCAGTTGCGGGCGGGCAACGCGCTGATCGATCTGGTCGACGTCGCCGGCGAGATCGGCCGTCAGGGCGGCGCAGCGCCGGGCGCCGAGGGGCGCAATATGGACCATTTCTGCCTGCGCCTCGATCCCTTCGACGCCGAGGCGATCGCCGGCTACCTGCGGCGCCACGGGATCGAAGCCGGCCCGGTGCAGCGCCGTTACGGCGCCGAGGGCAGCGGCCCTTCGATCTATATCGCCGATCCGGAGGGCAACACGGTCGAGCTCAAGGGGCCCCCCGACGGCTCCTGAGCCCGTTGAGAAAATGCGAATGCTTCTCATTTGCGAAAAAGTCATGGACATGACATGCGAAAGACACTAGACTGAAATACGGCGCGAGTGTTGCCGCCGCTTCATGCTGACGAAAGAATCGTCAGGCAGAGTTCTCGGAAGCGCTGACAGGCCTCCTGCACCTGAAAAACCGGATCGGAACGCCGCCATGTACCGCGACAACAGTCTCATCCCCAGTGAAGCGGTGCGCCTCCTCGCCCTGGGCCTCTTGGCCTCCGGTCAGTGGCGCTACAGCGAGCTGGCCATCGAGGTTCGCCACTTCATCAGCCACCTGGTGGGCCCTTCGCTGGATCTCGTGGCCCCGCCCCTCGAGCTGCTCCGCGTCGAGGGACTGGTTGAAGCCGCCGGGGACTCGGAGGGTGGCGAAGAGGCCGTGCTCACGATCTCCGAGGCCGGCCGCGCGGAAATGGTTCGGCTGCTGTCCGCCAACCTCCGGGCGCCAATCAGCGATATCAACAAGCTTATTCTTGCGCTCAAGATGCGCTTTCTGCATCTGCTCGATACCGAGGAGCAGCAGCTGCAGGTCGAAGCCCTGGTCGAGATGACCGAACGCGAGCTGGCCCGGCTGCGCGAGCTGCGCAGCCAGCACGGGGAGGACGAGGGCCACCTGAGCCCCTGGCTCGACCAGAGTCTCGCCGACACGGCGTCCCGGCTCGAGTGGTTCAAGGCGCTGGCGCACAAACTGGACGAACAAGCCGCCTGAGCCTCAGGCTCCTGAAATCTCAGAGGTGCTGGCCGCCGGTGACGAAGATCTCGGTCCCGGTGACGTAGCCGAAGTCGTCTGTGCAGAGGCGGTAGACCGCCGAGGCGACCTCCTCGGGACGGCCCATGCGGTGCATGGGAATGCGCGGGATCAGGGCCTCGTACTCTTCTCCGATCATGGCCGTCTCGATCTCGCCCGGCGCGACCGCGTTGACTCGGACGCCGATCTTGGCGAACTCCACGGCCATTTCCCGGGTAAGCGCCGAGAGCGCCGCCTTGGAGACCGAGTAGGCCGAACCGGCGAAGGGATGGGCTAAGTGGCCGGCGATCGAGGTGATATTGATCACCGTTCCCTTGCTCTTCCTGAGCGGCACGGCGAGGCCGCGCGCCAGGGCCAGCGGCGCGAAGAGATTGAGCTCGAAGACCTTGCGCCAGCCGTCCATGTCGCCGTTGAGCACGCCGAGGCGCTCCTTGAAAGGCGTCTTGGGCGAGACCGCCGCGTTGTTGATCAGCGCGTCCAGGCCGTCGTCGCCCAGCAGTTCCAGCGCCTGCTCGATGAAGCGGTCAAAGCCCTCGGGCCCTGACAGGTCGACGCTGACATGGTGCGCCCAGTTGGGGTCGCGCCGGCAATCCTCCGGCACCTCTTCCCGCGAGCAGGTGATGATCCTCCAGCCCTCTTCGCTGAACCGCTTCACCGTGGCATGGCCGATGCCGCGGCTGGCGCCGGTCAGAATCATGGTCCTGGATGTTTCCGTCATCGCCCCACGGGCCCTCGTTTCCCTCGGGCCGGCGGCGCCCGGCCCGGATCGATCATGAGACCTGGTGAACCGGCGGCTCCTCGAGGCCGTGGGGATCCTGGTGGATCAGCACCTCGGCCTGGGGAAAGGCTTCCATCAAGGCCGCCTCCACCGTGTCGGCGATGTGGTGGGCGTCGAACAGGGGCATGTCGCCGTCCAGCTCCAGATGGAGCTGGATGAAGCATTGACGCCCCGATGTCCGCGTCCGCAGATCGTGCATGTCGAGCACCTCGCCGTGACTCATGACGATCTCCTTGATCCGCCGGCGATCCTCCTCGGGCAGCTCCCGGTCCATCAGCATGTCCAGCGCCGCCCGGGCGATCCGGACGGCATTGAAGATCAGATAGAGCGCGATGGCCAGACCGAAGAGCGCATCGGCATAGATCCAGCCGAAGCGCGAGGCGAGAATCAGCGCGACGATGACCGCGCCGTTGATCAGAAGGTCCCCCAGATAGTGCAGGGAATCGGCCTCGATGGCGATCGAGCCGGTACGCTTGACCACGTAGAGCTGGAACCGGGTCAGGATGAAGGTCGCAACGATGGCGAAGACCGAGACGCCGATGCCGATGTCGACGTGGGTGACAATGCGCGGCGCGAAGAGTCGGTGCCCGGCTTCGACCGCAAGGAACAGGGCGGAGCCGCTGATGAAGGCAGCCTGGGCGAGACCGGCCAGCGGCTCCGCCTTGCCGTGGCCGAAGCGGTGCTCGCGGTCGGGCGGCACCAGGGCATGGCGGACGGCCACGAGGTTCACCAGCGAGGCCATGGCGTCGAGCACGGAATCCATCAAGGACGAGAGCAGGCTGACCGAATCCGTCAGCAGGTAGGCGACCAGCTTGACGACGATCAGCACCAGGGCGGTGGCGACCGCGGCGTAGGTCGCGAGGCGCATCAGGCGCTCGGCACTGGGATCGGTCCTGATCTCCTGCGTGGTGGACATGGATGCTCCAGCTCAGGGAAAAAGCCGTTCGGTCCGCCAGCCGTCGCCTTCGCGATGGTAGACGAGCCGGTCGTGCAGCCGGAACTTGCCGTCCTGCCAGAACTCGATGTAGCCGGGTATGACCCGGAAGCCGGACCAGTGAGGCGGCCGTGGCACCTTCCCGACCGCGTACTTGGCGGCGAACTTGGCGATCCGCTTCTCCAGCTCGAAGCGCCCGACCATGGGCCTCGACTGCTCGCTCGCCCAGGCGCCGATGCGGCTGTCCCGCGCCCGGCTGTCGAAGTAGGCGTCGGCTTCGGCGTCGTCCACGACCTCGACGTCGCCCTCCACGCGCACCTGGCGGCGCAGAGACTTCCAGTGGAACAGCAGCGCGGCCTTGCGGTTGCCCAGGATCTGACGGCCCTTCTTGCTCTCGAAATTAGTGTAGAACACGAAACCTCTAGGACTAAAATCCTTGAGCAGCACCATGCGCAGCGAGGGCATACCGTCCGGCCCGACGGAGGCCACGGCCATGCCGTTGGGATCGTTGATCTCCGACTCCTTGGCCTGGTCGAACCAGGTGCCGAACAATGCGAAGGGGTCGCCCGGGGTGGTATCGCGGATCATTGGCTTCAGGTCCTCGCCGCAGGTTCGCCGCGCGGCCGGCACGCTGCAGGGCCGAGGGGCCCAGCCGGGGATGCGACCCCAAACTAGACCGTAGCACGGTTATAGGGAATACTTGGTTCTGTGGCGTTTTCGCCGACGGGGGCTTGGCTATGAAACTCAAGATCGTTGCGGTCGCTTTGATCCTGATCACCGCAACGTCGGGCTGTGCCCACGACCCTCACCGCAAGGAGAACATCGGCGCCGTGAGCGGCGCGGCCGCCGGGGGTCTGCTCGGCGCCCAGATCGGCTCCGGGCCGGTCGCCGTGCTTGCCGCTGGGGCGGGCGTTCTGATCGGCGCCCTGATCGGCAGCAGCATCGGGCGTGATCTCGACGAGCTCGACCGGATGAAGGCCGAAGAGGCAGCCGAGCGGGCCCACGTCGTCCCGATCGGCGAGACGGTCACCTGGAACAACCC
Organism: Kiloniellales bacterium; assembly: GCA_030064845.1. Lineage (NCBI taxonomy): Bacteria > Pseudomonadati > Pseudomonadota > Alphaproteobacteria > Rhodospirillales > Kiloniellales bacterium. The sequence goes on along the minus strand of JASJEC010000049.1, from coordinate 8,333 downwards.
CGAGAGCCAGAATTACGGCTCGGTCACGCCGACGCGGGACGGCACCTCGTCGAAAGGCGAATACTGCCGCGAGTATCAGAAGATCATAACGATCGACGGCGAGACCCAGGAGGCCTACGGCGTCGCCTGCTTGCAGCCCGACGGCGACTGGCGCATGGTCGACTGAGCTTCCGGGCCCCCCCTTGGTAGGGCCTGGATATTCCCCCTTGGCCGAACTATTTCTCTATATGCGGGCGTCCAGGGCGCCTCGACCACAAGACATAGAAGGGGCCTTCACCGGCCCCGCGGCGGTAAGGCGATGAAGGATCCCTACAAGGTGCTGGGCGTCGCGCGCGACGCCAGCGCCGACGATATCAAGCGGGCGTACCGAAAGCTCGCCAAGCGCCTGCACCCCGACCTCAATCCGGGGAATCGCGCCGTCGAGCAGCAGTTCAAGGAGGTCTCTCAGGCCTACAACATTCTGGGCGACGAAGAGAAGCGCAAGCGCTTCGACCGCGGCGAGATCGACGCTGGCGGCCAGGAGAAACCCTTCGGCCAGGGCGGGTTCTACCGCCGCTACGCGGAGAGCGGCCAGGGCGCCAAGTACCGCCCCTTTGATTTCGGCGAGGACTACGACGTCACGGACATCTTCGAGGATCTCTTCTCGGGCGCCCGTGGCCAGCAGAAGCAGCGCAGCGTCCGGCGCAAGGGCGCCGACGTGTCCTACGACATCACCGTCGACTTCGTCGAAGCGGTCAACGGCTCCAAGCAGAAGATTCGCCTGGCCGACGACAAGACCTTGAGCGTGACCATTCCCGAGGGTTCGGTCGAGGGCCAGTCCCTGCGGCTCAAGGGCCAGGGCATGGCGGGCCTGGGCGGCGCCCCGGCCGGCGACGCCTACATCGAGATCCACGTGAAGCCGCACAAGTACTTCAGCCGCGAGGGCAACAACATACATCTGGAGCTGCCGGTCACCCTCAAAGAGGCCGTGGCGGGCGCCAAGGTCGATGCGCCGACCATTCATGGAACGGTCACGGTCACGATCCCACCGGGCTCGAACAGCGGGACCGTTCTGCGCTTACGCAACAAGGGCGCGCTCGACCAGAAGACCGGCAAGAAGGGCGATCAGCTGCTGAAGCTCAAGGTCATGCTGCCCGACAAGATCGACAAGGAACTGGCCGACTTCGTGGCGCGCTGGTCCGCGGCCGAGTCCTACCAGCCGCGCCGCAAGGCCGGGCTCGGCTGAGGAGGCCGCTTCATGCTGGTATCGATCGAAGAGGTCGTCAGGGAAACCCAAGTCAATCGCCAGGTCCTGACCGACTGGATCGACCGCAAATGGGTGCGGCCCGTGGAACGGGAAGGCCGTTTCCTGTTCGACGAGGCCGATCAGGCGCGCGTTCGCCTGATCGCAGAACTCAGGATCGACCTCGAGGTCCAGGAAGACGCGCTGCCGATGATCCTAGGACTGCTCGATCAGGTCTATGCGCTGCGCCGGGCCCTGGCCGACCTCAAAACCGCCGTCGAGCAGCTGCCGGAGGGCACCCGGCACGAGCTCGAGGCCCGGCTACGCGAGCTTTCCAAGTCGTAGCGGCGACTGGGCCGCAGCTCGGTCGAGGGCGTCGGCCAGCGTCACCTGCCCGGCGTCGCGCCCGGCATCGGCGTAGGTGCCGACCGCCGCGGCCACGTCGGCGGGCCAGTCGTCGCCCGGCGCGAGCGCGAGTCCGAGCGCGGCCACCAGGTCGTTCATCGTGGTCGCGGCCAGGTCGCGGGCGAGCACCCAGCCGCCGCTCGTGCTGTAGGCCAGGTAGCTGGCGGTCTTCAAGTCGGAGAGCACCCCGTCGAGCTGGCTCGGCACCACCGGCAGATCGCGGGACAGCTCGTCCTGCCGGAGGATCCGGCCGTCGCGCGACGCCGCCCTCAGGCGCGACAGCAGGGCCAGGGCGAGCGCGAGCCGGGTCCCCGGCGCCTGCGCCTCGGCGTGGCGCCCACCGGTCGCCCGCCATTCCGGCAGGGCGGCTGTAATCTCGGCGCCGAACAGCAGGACCGACCAGGAGAGGTAGATCCACAGGAGAAAGATCGGCAGCACCGCCAGGGCGCCGTAGATTGCCTGGTAGGACGGAAAGTGCTCCAGGTAGAGGCCGAAACCCTTCTTCAGGGCCTCGAAGGCGAGCGCCGCGACCAGGGCGCCGACCAAGGCGTCGCGCGGCCGTACCGAGCGGTTGGGCACGAGGATGAACAGCAGGGTGAAGCCGACGGCGGAGAGGAGGAACGGCAGCGTGCCGGTCAGGCTGATCAGAGGCTCGGCGTAGTCCTCGATCCCGGCCTCCTGCACCACGGCGAAGGCGTAGCCCGACATCGACAGCGAGGCGCCGATCATCAGCGGCCCCAGGGTCAGAAGGGCCCAGTAGACCAACACGCGGAGCGCGACCGGCCGGGTATCGCGCACGCGCCAGATCTCGTTGAAGGCCTCGTAGATCGTGTTCAGCAGCAGGACGGCGGTGACCGCCAGGCCGAGAATGCCGGCCCCCGTCATGCGCCGCGCGTTCTCGATGAAGACGCCGAGGTGTTGGCTGATCGTTGACGCGACCTCGGGCACCATGGCGGCCAGGAGCTGTTCCTGGATGATCTCCTCGAGGCCGGCGAAGGCGTCGAAGGCCGACATGACGGCGAAGGTGATCGCGAGCAGCGGCACCAGGGCGAGCAGCGAGGTGTAGCTGAGCGCCGCGGCCGTGCCCGCGCCGCCGTCCTCCAGGAACCGGCGCAGGCTGTAGACCGCCAGCCCCTTGGCCGAGACCAGCCGGGCCCAGATCGCGGAAAGTCGCTCCATCGCAGCCTCCGAGGGCAGCATCCGGGCGGCATGTTACCCGATTCCCCCGCCGAACGTACCCCCCGCCTTCCGAGGCCCGGGAAGCCGGTTTCGCGGGGGCCACCTGGAATTGACCCCTAGGGGCTTTGGTGTAGGATGCGCCTCGCGCCAGCAGGGCACCGTCATTTCACGAGAAGCGGTATGACTGACAGTCACGGTCTGATGGCCGGTAAACGCGGGCTGATCATGGGGGTCGCAAACGACCGCTCGATTGCCTGGGGAATCGCCAATACGGCGCACCAGCACGGCGCGGAACTGGCCTTTACCTACCAGGGCGACGCCTTGGCCAAGCGCGTCGTGCCGCTGGCCGAATCCGTCGGGTCGAAGGTGGTCGTGCCGTGCGACGTGACCGACGACGCCAGCATCGACAAGGTCTTCGAGACGGTGCGCGAGGCCTGGGGCGGGCTGGATTTCCTGGTCCACGCCATCGCCTACGCCGACAAGGAAGAGTTGAAGGGCAAGTACGTCAACACCAGCCGCGAGAACTTCGTCCGCAGCCTCGACATCTCCTGCTACTCCTTCACGGCTCTGGCGCAGCGCGCCGCCGCGCTGATGGACGGCGGCGGCAGCATGCTGACCCTGACCTACTACGGCGCGGAACGGGTCATGCCCCACTACAACGTCATGGGCGTCGCCAAGGCGGCGCTCGAGGCCAGCGTGCGCTACCTGGCCGCCGACCTGGGACAGGACAACATCCGGGTCAACGCGATCTCGGCCGGGCCGATCAAGACCCTGGCGGCCTCGGGGATCGGCGACTTCCGCTACATCCTGAAATGGAACGAGTACAACTCGCCGCTCCGGCGCAACGTCACGCTGGAGCAGGTCGGCGGCGCCGCTCTCTACCTGCTGTCGGATCTGGCGACCGGGGTCACCGGCGAGGTCCACCACGTCGACTGCGGCTACCATTCGGTCGGGATGATGGCGGTCGACGCGGCACCGCAGGTCGCCGACCTCCTCAAGACCCTGAACCCAGATTCGTGACGGCGCGGGGCCTCTAGACAGGCGCCGACCATGCCCGGAAACGCCTTCGGTCATTCCTTCCGCTTCGCCACCTGGGGCGAGAGCCACGGGCCGGCGATCGGCTGCCTGGTCGACGGCGTCCCGCCCCGGATTCCGCTCGGCGAGGAGGACATCCAGCCCTACCTCGATCGGCGCCGGCCGGGCCAGTCGCGCTACGTGACCCAGCGGCGGGAGCCGGACAACGTCAGAATTCTCTCCGGCACCTTCGAGGGCGTAACGACGGGGACCCCCATCGCGCTGCTGATCGACAACGTCGACCAGCGCAGCAAGGACTACGGCGACATCAAGGACAAGTTCCGGCCCGGCCACGCGGAATACACATACTGGAAGAAGTACGGCCACTACGACCACCGCGGCGGCGGCCGCTCCTCGGCCCGAGAGACGGCCATGCGGGTCGCGGCCGGCGCGGTCGCCCGCAAGACCCTGGACTATCTGCTGGACCAGAAAGTCGTGATCCGCGCCGCCCTGATCCAGGTCGGCCCGCATGGCATCAACCCGTCGAACTGGGACTGGGACGAGGTCGACAAGAACCCCTTCTGGTGCCCGGACCCCGAGGCCGCCAAGACCTGGGCCGATTTCCTCGACCAGCGGCGCAAGGCGGGCTCGTCGGCCGGCGCGGTCATCGAAGTGCGGGCGAGTGGCGTGCCGGCGGGCCTTGGCGAGCCGATCTACGACAAGCTGGACGCCGATCTGGCCAAGGCGATGATGTCGATCAACGCGGTCAAGGGCGTGGAGATCGGCGCCGGCTTCGCCGCCGCGGCGCTTTCCGGCGAGGAGAATGCCGACGAAATGCGCATGGCGGACGGCGAGGTCACCTTCCTCTCGAACGCCGCCGGGGGCGTCCTGGGCGGGATCTCCAGCGGCCAGGAGATCGTGGTGCGCTTCGCGGTCAAGCCGACCTCGTCGATTCTCAGTCCGCGCAGGACGGTCGACCGCTTCGGCCAGGACACGGAGATCGTCACCAAGGGGCGCCACGACCCCTGTGTCGGCATCCGCGCGGTGCCGGTCGGCGAGGCCATGATGGCCCTGGTCCTGGCCGACCACCTGCTGCGCCACCGCGCGCAGTGCGGCTAGAGCAGATCGCGATTGAATGGACTCGCCCGGGGCGATCCATTCAATCGCGTGAATCCGCTCTAGCGACGGAACGTCGCGACCAGCTCCACGTGGGCCGACCAGAGGAACTGATCGACCGGCGTGACACCCTCTAGAACGTAGCCGCCGTCCGCCAGGATCCTGGCATCGCGCGCGAAGCTGCGCGGGTTGCAGGAGACGGCGACGACCGTAGGAACCCGGGACCGGGCGATCTCCGCTGCCTGCTCCCTAGCGCCGTCGCGGGGCGGGTCGAAGACCAGCGCGTCGAAGCCCGCCATCTCCCCGGCCAGCAGAGGACGGCGCGCGAGGTCGCGCTGTTCCGTCTCGATCCGGCCCGACAGGCCGGCCCCGGCGGCGGCCCGCGCGAGGGCGGCGAGGGCCGCCGCATCGCCCTCCACGGCCCGCACGCGGGCGGCCTTGGCGAGCGCGAAGGTGAAGCTGCCGCAACCGGCATAGAGCTCGAGGATCTGGCCGGGCGCCGAAGGCATCACCTGGAGGACCCGTTCGACCAGGGCCTGCTCGCCTTCCCGGCTGGGCTGCAGGAAGCCGCCGGGCGGCGGTTCGACGTGGGCCCTGGCGAATTCCACAGTGGCGGGCCGGCGCAGGGCCAGGGGCTCGGGCGCACTCGCCGGGGCGATCCAGGACAGCCGGGCGAGGTCCGCGGTCTCGGCGAAACGGGAGAGCGCCTCACGCTCGCGGCGGGCCGGCGCGCGGCGGGCCGACAGCAGAACGTCGGGGCCGCCGTCGGTCTCGGTCACCATGACGCCCATATCCTCGCCCGGCGCGAGCACCGGGGCCAGCCCCGTCCGCAGGATCGGCAGCAAGGCCATGAGCGACGGCGTCAGGATCAGGCAGCCCTCGATGTCCGCAACCTTGCCGCTCCGCTGCTCGTGGAACCCGAGGCGGATGTCGTGGGCGAGACGCACCGCGGACAGGCTGGCGCGCCGGCGGGTGCCCGCCGGGATCGACACCAGCTCGCCGACCCGCGCGCCCGGCAGGCCACGCCTGGAAAGCGCCTCGACGACCAGCCCGCGTTTCCACCGGCGATAGGAGTCTTCCTCCCAGTGCTGGAGGGCGCAGCCGCCGCAGGGTCCGAAGTTGGGACAAGGCGGCGAACGGCGGTCCGGCGCGGCCGTCAGCAGCTCCAAGGCTTCGCCCGAGAGTCCGCCCGCGCGCTTGCCTCCGAGCCGTACGCGCAGGCGCTCGCCCGGCAGCGCCTGCGGCACGAAGACCGGGCGGCCCTCGAACTGCCCGACGCCGTCGCCGCGGCCGCCGACACTATCGATGACCAGCTCGGCCTGCCGCCCACCGGATCGTCTCGCCCGCTTCGTCAAGAATGCCCTTCCCTCGGCCCCGGCCCGGTCCCAATCAAGGCTCGACTTTCCACGCGTCGGAGATTATCTGCACGTCATCCCGCTTCGAACCCGGCCCGAACCGAGCGGCCGAACGCCTCCATTCAGGGAAGACCATGCGCGCTGTTCTCTTCATTCTCAAATGCATCGTCGGCATCTTCGCGACGGTCGGCTTGCTGGTCGTGCTGGTGGTGGTTGGCATCGGCATCTTCGCCGCTCCGCAGGAGACACAGATCCCGGAGAAGGTCGTGCTGACCATGGATTTCTCCAAGGGTGTCGTCGAGACCCTGCCGGACAACCCGCTGTCGAGAGCGTCGCTCTCGGATGCCGTGGTGCTGCGGGACACCCTGGAGGCGCTCGAGGCGGCCGCCGCCGACCCGCGGGTCAAGGGGCTGGTCGCCCGTGTCGGGCGCGGGCGGCTGGGCGTCGCCCAGATCCAGGAGATCCGCGACGCGGTGAAGAGCTTCCGCGACAACGAGAAATTTGCCTTCGCCTTTGCCGAAAGCTTCGGTGAAGGAGGCAACGGCACGCGGCACTACTACCTGGCCAGCGCCTTTGGGCGGGTCTTCATGCAGCCGTCGGGCGATCTCGACTTGACCGGCTTTCTCATTCAGAGCCCCTTCCTGCGCGATGCCCTCGACGAAATCGGGGTCGAGCCGCAGGTCGGCCAGCGCGAAGAGTTCAAAGGCGCGCTGGCCACCTTCACGGAGAACAGCCTGCCCGAGCCGCAGCGGCAGAATCTTCAGCAGCTTCTGGACTCCCTGCTGGGGCAGATCGCCGCCGGTATCGCTGAGGAAAGAGCGCTCTCGCCGGAGCAGGTGCGCGGACTGATCGACAGCGCGCCTCACATGAGCACCGCGTCGGTCGAGGCCGGCCTGGTCGACGAGCTCGCCTATTGGGACCAGGTGGACGCACGGATTACCGAGGCGGCCGGCGAGGATGTGGAGTTCCTGGCGCTCAACACCTATGCCGACGCCCAGACGGTCGAGGAAGAGCCGGGCCGGGCCGTCGCCCTGGTCTACGGTCTGGGTCCGGTGCAGCTGGCGGAGAGCGAGAACGACCCGGCCTTCGGCGGCGTTGTTATGGGATCGGACACCGTGGCCCGGGCGATCGCCGATGCGATCGACGATCCCGACATCGAGGCCATCGTCTTCCGGGTCGACAGCCCCGGCGGGTCCTATGTCGCGGCCGACACGATCTGGCGCGAGATGCAGCGCGCGCGCGAGCTCGGCAAGCCGGTCATCGTCTCCATGAGCGGCCTCGCCGCCTCCGGCGGCTACTTCGTCGCCGCACCGGCGCACAAGATCGTTGCCCAGCCGGGCACGGTGACCGGTTCGATCGGCGTGGTGGCCGGCAAGTTCGTGCTCTCCGGACTGTGGGACAAGCTGGAGATATCCTGGGACGGCGTACAGGCGGGCGACAACGCCAATCTCTGGAGCAGCAACCAACGCTTCGACGAGGAGGGCTGGCGGCGCCTGAACAGCCGCCTCGACGCGACCTACGAGGACTTCACCGGGAAGGTCGCCGACGGGCGCGGTTTGAGCGCGGATGCCGTCAGCGCCGCTGCCAAGGGTCAGGTCTGGACCGGTGAAGCCGCTCGGGACCTGGGACTGGTCGACGAATTGGGCGGCATGCGCCGGGCGCTCGCCCTGGCCGCGGAAGCCATCGGCGCCGATCCTGACGAGATTCGCCTCGAAGATTTCCCCGAGCGTCGCGATCCCTGGGATGCCCTGCTCCAGGACATGCTGGGCGGCACGCTGGACGGCGCCCGGCTGGTCGTGCTGCTCGACCGCGTGGCGCGGCTCTCGGACACCTTGGGCCCCCTCCTCGCGGCCCAGGACCAGCTGACCGCCGATCCGCGCGCCGGCATGCTGCGCATGCAGAGGATAGGGATCGAAGAGTCCCCCGCCTTCTAGGGCCTTTTGACATTCAGGGCGCGCTCCTGGTCCGAGTGAAATCGGCCTGCTGTTAGGCGCGAGGAGGAAGGACATGCCGAGCATATTCGACCCCAGTCTCAGTCTCTG
>JASJEC010000048.1 GCA_030064845.1 Kiloniellales bacterium | reverse complement strand
AGCCCGATCCGGTCCTTGGTCAGGACCTCCTGGCCCGTCACCTCCAGGTTCTGGAGCCGCAGGTCCAGGTTGACCAGATCGACGCGCCGCACCGCCCGCAGGAAGGCGTAGCGGCCCGGCTCGAGCTCGCGGGTCAGGACGCCGTCGACGAAGAGCAGCCCGACCTGCCGGTTGGGCACCTCGGCGACCGCGACCAGACGGTTCGAGTCGATCCGCGCCACGGGCGCGACCAGCTCGGCCGGCAGCTCGTAGTCCTCGGCCGCCCGGACCGTCCGCACCTCGATGGCCCGCAGGCGCTTCGGGTAGAAGGCCCGCGCGCCCGGCGCAACCAGGTCGATCAGCTTGCCGTCGGCGAAGACCAGCCCGACCTCGCCGTCGGCCATGTCGGCCACGGCGAAGTAAGACTCCACCAGGTCCCGGTGGGTCAGGTAGAGGTCGGCCAGGGCCGCGGTCCGGACCGGTGCCTGGGTCATGTCGAGGCGCACGACCGCGCGCTTGCCCGGCACACGGGCGACCTTGTGCACGCCCGGCTCCAGCACCCGGCGGAACAGCCGGTCGCGGTAGAGCAGGCCGAGCTCCGTATCGGCAATCCTTTCGGTCCGCATCAACATCCTGTTTCTCCTTTCCTTGCTTCTTTTCACCTCGGGGGAACCGAAAGTCCCTAATGAAAGTTCCTGTTTCGAAATCCCGGTTCGGCTGCGCGGAAGGGATCCGACGATCGGAGGCGGGCCCCGCCGGCCGTTGCCGCGCCCGGGGTGCTCGGGCGCCGGGGGAGCCTTGCGGTATGGCCTCCGGAGAGGCCAGGGACCGGGCCGGCTTGCCCGGCGCCGTCGCGCCCGAGGCTCGGCCGCGGGTCGGCGAGGCGCGAAGCAACCTCTCGCCTGGCCGCCGCTCCCCCGCCTTGGCCGAAGCCGCCGCGGGAAACCGGGGGCCTGGACCCCTTCCGGCACCCTTTTTCTTGGTCGAGTTCTGCTTAACAGGCAGATCGATGGAGGGAGTCGAACCCTCTACCTCTAGAGTCTCAGTCTAGTGCTCTACCGAGTGAGCTACATCTGGGCCAACGATGGGAATCGAACCCACGACCTCCGGATCCATGTCCGGCGCTCTGCCCCTGAGCTACGTCGGCCTGGCGGGTTGCCAAAGTCCGTCCTCGACACACGCGGGGCCCATTACGGGGCCGGGCGCGCCGGCCGGGCATCCAGAACCCGGGCCGCAGAGGCGAACCCTCTAACATCCCAAACGAATCATGCTCTCCGCCGTTAGGGTGCCGGCGGTTGCGATGTCTATGTCTGTGTTGGTCTCTTCATGCTGTCTTGCCTCTTCAGCTTCTGGGCCGAGGCAGGACAGCGACGAAAACGCCGTGTCAGGCCCCGGTTCTGCGGGTATAGGCCCAATTGCCTAACGAACTATCTTGCATTGCGCGTTTCGTCCTTCTGCGAAGTCCCCGTCGCCGGGGAGCGGGAACCTAGCCCGCACTGCGAATCGGATTCAACGGGAAAGCCGGCGGCGCCACCAGAAAGCAAGGAAGCATCGGGCGGCGGGCGTGGCGGGCAAGGATCGAACCGACCCGGCAAGCCCGGCGAAAGGATGTTGTGGGGCCCGCAGACCGCCCTGTAGACTCCCGCCAAAACTTCGGGAGTGACACGGATGGGCGGCCAGAACCCCTTCGAGACCGGGTTGGATCGGAACGCGGCCAACTATACGGCGCTCTCCCCCTTGAGCTTCCTGCCCCGTGCCGCGGCGGTCTTCCCCGATCACCTTGCGGTGGCCCACGGCTCGGAGCGCTACTCCTGGGCCGAGGCCTATGCGCGCTGCCGCCGCCTCGCCTCGGCCCTGGCCAAGCTCGGCATCGGCAAGGGCGACACCGTGGCCGCCATGCTGCCCAACACGCCGCCGCTGTTCGAAGCGCACCACGGTGTCCCCATGCTGGGCGCGGTGCTGAACGCGCTCAACACCCGCCTCGACGCGGCCGCCATCGCCTTCATCCTGCAGCACGGTGAGGCCAAGGCGCTGATCACCGACACGGAGTTTGCGCCGATCATCGAGCCCGCGCTGGCCGAGCTCGGCCGGGAGATCCCGGTGATCGAGGTCGAGGATCCCCAGGGCCCCGGCGGCAAGCGCCTCGGCGGGACCGACTACCAGGCCTTTCTCGCTGGCGGCGATCCGGACTTCGCCTGGGCGCTGCCGGCCGACGAGTGGCAGGCGATCACGCTGAACTACACCTCGGGCACCACCGGCAACCCCAAGGGCGTGGTCTACTCCCACAGGGGCGCCTACCTGAATGCCATGGGTAACATCGTGACCTGGGAAATGGGGTCGCACCCGCGCTACCTCTGGACCCTGCCGATGTTCCACTGCAACGGCTGGTGCTTCCCCTGGACCGTCACGGCGCTCGCCGGCACCCACGTATGCCTGCGCCGGGTCGAGGCTGGCGCCATCTACCGCGCCTTCGCGGACGAGGGGGTCACCCACCTCTGCGGCGCGCCCATCGTGATGCAGATGATCCTCAATGCGGCCGACGACGAGCGCCGCGACTTCCCCCAGCAGGTGCGCATGATGACCGCGGCCGCGCCGCCGCCGGCTGCCACGCTGGCGGCCATGGCGGCCCAGGGCATCGAGGTCACCCACGTCTACGGCCTGACGGAGATCTACGGGCCCGCCGTGGTCTGCGCCTGGCACCCGGAGTGGGACGCCTTGCCGATGGATGAGCAGGCCGCGCTGAAGGCGCGCCAGGGCGTCGCCTATCCGGTGCAGGAGGGGCTGATGGTGGCCGACGCCGAAACCCTGGAACCGGTGCCGATGGACGGCGAGACCCTGGGCGAGGTCTTCACCCGGGGCAACATCGTCATGAAGGGCTACCTGAAGAACGCGGGGGCGACGGCCGAGGCCTTCTCCGGCGGCTGGTTCCACACCGGCGACCTGGGCGTCTGGCACCCCGACGGCTACATCCAGCTCAAGGACCGCTCCAAAGACATCATCATCTCCGGCGGCGAGAACATCTCCTCGATCGAGGTCGAGGACACCTTCTACAAGCACCCGGCGGTCGGCGCCGTCGCCGTCGTCGCCAAGCCCGACGAGAAGTGGGGCGAGACGCCCTGCGCCTTCGTCGAGCTGAAGCCGGGCGCCGAGGCGACGGCGGAAGAGCTGATCGCCTTCTGCCGCGAGAACCTGGCGCGCTACAAGTGCCCGCGCTACGTCGTCTTCGGCCCGATCCCCAAGACCTCGACCGGCAAGATCCAGAAATTCGTGCTGCGCGAACGGGCCGAGGCGGTCTGACGGGTCACGTACCCGGCCTGGCCAGTTTGGCCTTGTTGCCGCCTGCATCGCGCAGTATGCCGATGGCCGACGTTTGAACACCAACGGAGGCCCGTCGGCCATGGAAGCGGTCATCCAGAGCCTGATGAGCGGCTTTCCGGTCCTGATCCTGCACCTGGCGGCGACGACGGCGATCGTCATCGTCGGCGTGGCGATCTACGTGGCGATCACGCCGTACCACGAGTTCACGCTGATCCGCAGCGGCAACCTCGCCGCCGCGATCTCGCTGTCCGGCGCGATCGTCGGCATCGCCGTGCCGCTGGCCTTCTGCATGGCGGCCAGCGTCAGCGTCCTCGACATTCTGGTCTGGGGCACGGTGACCCTGGTGCTGCAACTGATCGCCTACAAGGCGACCGACCTGCTGCTCCGCGACCTGCCCGAGCGCATAGAGAAGGACGAGATCGGCCCCGCCCTGGTGCTGGTCTCGATCAAGCTGGGCGTGGCCGCGGTGAACGCCGCCGCCGTCTCGGGCTAGGTCAGGCCGGGCCGCGGCCATGGCGAAGCGGAGACTGGGCGGCCTGCGCCTGATCTCGATACTGATCTGGGCGGCCTTTCTCTTCGCCGGGGCGCGCTATCTGGAGTCCACCGTGGACAGCGGGTTGCGCCGACCCCAGGTCGAGACGCCCCGCGAGGCGTCGACGGCCGGGCGAAGGCCGGGGCGGGCGCTGCCCCGGCCGTCGGTTTTCGACCCGACGGCGGAGGTCGAGATGGCGCCCTGTGCCGACGCCTGTACCGGCTCGGCCTTCGCGATCGACGGCCGGGGCCACTGGTTGACCGCCCAGCATGTCGTCGACGATTGCCGCCAGATCGCGCTGCTGCGGGGCACGCGGGCCATCAGAGTGACCAAGGTGCAGTCCCATCCGCAGGCCGACGTCAGTCTGCTCTGGACCGAGACCGGCGTGCCGCCCCTGGCGCTCTCGTCCGAAAGCCTGCGGCTCCATCAGGACGGTTTCCATTTCGGCTTTCCGGGAGGCGAGCCGGGCGCGGTGCACGGCCGCCTCCTGGGGCGGATGCAGCTGCGCGCCACGGGCATGCACCGCTTCGTCGCGCCGGCCATCTCCTGGGCCGAGCGGGCCCGGCGCCCCGAGGGTGAGGGCGGCCTCGGCGGCCTGAGCGGCGGTGCGGTGCTCGACGAGCGCGGAGAAGTCATCGGCGTCACCGTGGCCGCCTCCGAGCGGCGCGGCCGGGTGATCTCGGCGGCGCCGGCCACACTGGTCGAGATGCTCGAGTACGCCGGCCTGTCACGCGCCGATTTGCCGCCTCGGTCCTCGGCGCCGGGGTCGATCGACGGGCGCGACTTCGAGCGCGTCGGCGCCGACCTGCGCGGCAAGCTGACCGTCGCGCAGGTGCTCTGCGTCGGCCGGACTGCGAAACGGCAGCGGTCGCTGTTCTAGGGCCTGTTGACACTCACGTCGCGCTCCTGGTCCGAGTGAAATCGGCCTGCTGTTAGGCGCGAGGAGGAAGCACATGCCGAGCATATTCGACCCCAGTCTCAGTCTCTGGGAGTAACGCGGCAGCGGGCCGATTGCGCCGGATCCCTTCGGGACGGGGCGCATTTGCGCCGGGGCGGCGTCGCGGAAGGTCTTGTGGGGCCCCACCCCACGGCGCCTCCCGCTCCTAGAGCAGATCCGGGTTTGACTGAATCGCCGGAGGCGATCCATCAAACCCGGTGAATCTGCTCTAAACCTTGGATATAGAGCGGATTCACATGTTTAGTTGGAGACCACGAAGTGGTTCCATCTAAACATGATCCGCTCTAGCCCCGGCGCAAATGCGCTCCCGCCAGGAGCGCGCCGTGAATGTCAACAGGCCCTAGACGGGACCCGCGGGACGCGGGCGAGAGCGCGGCGTCAGCCGGCGCGCGACTTTTCGTAGGCCTCGATGTAGGTCTCGATCGGCTCGGCGACGCCGGTCGGGTGGGTGGAGCCGTCGCGGCGGTCGACGATGACCGGCGCGTTATCGGTCATCTGATCGCGCTCGTCGCCGCTGTCGAGAAATTCCTGGGACTGATAGAAGAAGACCCAGCCGAAGTCCCGCTCGATGGTTTCCCGCTCGAGGATGACCGGCGTGAAGCCGTCGTTGTTGCGGCGGCCCTCTCCGATGTAGGTGGCGACGAGCTTCCTCGCGAAATCCTGGTCGATTGTCGTCATCGCCGCCGCTCACGTCAGTCGGGAATGGTGGGTCACGTCTTGGGAGGTCGAGAGAAAGAGCAGGGAACAAAACTTCCCATATGCGCGCCTCGTCTCCGTCGGCCCGCTTTCAAGTGATTGACCTGAAGGGCGTCAGCGCCCGCAGGTAATCGCTTTAGTCGTCACACTCCAGCTTGGCTATTTCGTCTTTGATTCGCAGTTTTTCGCGTTTAAGTTCGCTCAGCCTGAACTCGTCTGGGTGCGGTCGTTGATTTTCCGTGTCTACGGCTTGTTTGAGGGCGGCGTGTTTGGCGCGCAGAGCGTCAACATGCTCGGCTACCGTCATGGGCTACCTCCAATACGCTGGGAATGTCACGATAGTAAGGCACAATGGACAAATCGTAAACCAAGGGGCCGGGCTTTGCCAACGCATGCGTCTCAAAACTGTCATGAATGCTGACCATGTCGCCTGAGGGGAGGATCATCGTCGGCATTAGCGGCGCCAGCGGCGTGATCTACGGCGTGCGCATGCTCGAGACCCTGAAAGCCTTGCCGGTCGAGACGCACCTCGTGGTCAGCAAGTCCGCCGAGCTGACGCTCGCCTACGAGACCGACCTGAAGCTGGCCGCGCTCAAGGCTCTGGCCGACGTCAGCTACGCGCCCGCCGACATGGGGGCGGCGATCTCGAGCGGCTCGTTCAGGACCCTGGGCATGGTGATCGCGCCGTGTTCGGTACGCTCCATGGCGGAGATCGCCTCGGGCGTCACCACGACACTGCTCACGCGGGCCGCCGACGTGATCCTGAAGGAGCGGCGGCGCCTGGTGCTCATGGTGCGGGAGACGCCGCTGCATAGCGGCCATCTGCGCAACCTTCTGCAGCTTTCCGAGATGGGCGCCATCGTCGCGCCGCCGGTGCCCGCGTTCTATGCCCGGCCGCGCAACCTGGACGAGATGGTCGACCAGACCATCGGCCGGGTGCTCGACCTCTTCGACCTCGAGAGCGGACGCGTCAGACGCTGGAGCGACGCCGAGAAGACCCGTCCGGGCCGGCTTCGGCCGGTGGCCGGGAGCGAGAAACCCTAAGGTCTGAGGCCGGAGCGGCTTCCCCACCCTACATCAGAGGTTTAGAGCAGTGCTTCGGCCGCCTGCGGCGTCACCTCCGGCGTGCAGCCGGCGATCAGCGCCGCGAGCCGCGCGCGGTCGCCGGCATCCGGCCGGACCGCGCGGCTCTTGAGATAGCCGAGCAGGTTGGCCGCCATCAGCGCCGGTGAAGCCGGGTCTCCCTCGGCTCCGCCCGGATCGGCCCTGGTCAGGGACAGGGCGGCGTGAAGCCGGTCCTGCTCCAGGCGTTCGGCCCGCAGCTCCAGCTCCTGGAGGCTCTGCCGCAGCCCGCCTTCCTGGGCGCCCGGATAGGGTTTTAACGCCCGCCGCGCGCGCCGCAGCGGGGCGACGACGTCCGCTTGCCAGGAGTCCGAGGCGGCGGCCAGACGCCGGAAGCTCGAACTATCGAGGCTTCGGCCGCAAGCGCCGGCCCAGCAGGCGAAGAGCAGCAGGTTGACGTCGATACCGTGGCGATCCTGCAGGGCCAGGCAGGCCTCGGCGACACCGCACGCTGCGTAGACCTGCAGCGAAAACTGCCAGAAGGGGTTCTCCAGGGGCGCCGACATGCCCCGATATAGCAGCGCGCGAAGGCCGGCGACAGCGTCTCAGGTGTGCTGTCCGTTCTCGGCCCGCCGCTCTTCCGCCGGCGGTTCCTTCAGGGCCGGCTGCCCCGCGGGCCGGCGGGACAGCCTCTTGGCCTGCCCGATCCAGTCTTCCCGCTCGATGCGGCCCTTGAACCTGAGGTAACTGTCGATCCAGGTGACGTTCTTTTCGGAGAGCCCGGCGATCTGGCGGTAGTGGAAGATGCCGAGATCGTTCAGCGTCTGCTCGAGCTTCGGGCCGACGCCACGGATCTGCTTCAGGTCGTCGGCGGCACCGAGCGGCGCGTTCAAGGCCTGCGGCCGCTCCGATGCGGCCTGCGCCTCCGCGGCCGGGAAGACCGCTGCGTCCCCATCGGGCCGGACCTGACCGGGCCGTGGCGCTTCCGCCTGGTCGTGCCGGGACTTCGCCAGGGCCGCCTCGAGGTCGGCGATGCGGGCTTCGTAGCGCTTCTTGGCGCCCTTCACGTCGGTCAGGAGGGCGGCCAGCACGTCGGCCTTGGACTGCTTGGCCGCGGCGAGCTCGGTCTCGAGCTCGACAATGCGCCTCATCTTTTCGCCGCGGTTGGCGCGCAGCTTGCGCGCCAGGGCGGTCGCTCGCTCGCGTGCGCTTTCGGTCTCCTGCCTGATGTCGTCGTAGGTCTCGCGCCAGACCGCCAGCTCTTCCTCGAAGGCCTGCTGCTGACGCTTCGCCGCGCCCGCGCGCAGCCGCCAGCCGGCGAGAAAACCCGCGCCGCCCGCCAGCGTCGCTACCACCAATACTTGAATCGCCAATTCCACCACGCCTCTTCCCCGCCCCGGATTCCTGGAGATTCCTCGACCAGCCGCGCAAGTCTGGGCGCGACTGCCGAATTATGACAGATCCTGCGCACGCTGGCGTAGAACTTTTTGACTAGTGTCCGTCAATATTTCCGGCGATCCGGCCGCCGCCGTCGGTACGGCACGCCCGCGCCGGCCCGCCAGCCCGCTATTCAGCGCCAGGCAGCCACTATATAATCGGCGTGGCGTTGGGCAGGCCGGCGAAACGTCGCGCGTCCGTTACAGTGCACAAGTGTCAGCAATGCGGGATAGCGACATCGAAACGATCAGAGACAAGCTCGCCACTCTGCAGAGCGAACACCGCGACCTGGATGACGTGATCGACCAGATCACCTCGGGCGGCAGCTACGACCAGCTCCAGGTGCAGCGCCTCAAGAAGCGCAAGCTCATGCTGAAGGACCAGATCGCGGTGCTGGAGAGCGAGCTGCTTCCGGACATCATCGCCTGACCCGGCGGGTCCGGATGCGGTCAGCCGGCCGGGAAGCTGCCGTTCTTGTCGGCGTACATGGCGTGATCGGCGGCCTTGAGGACGTCCGCTGCGTCGTCGTCGGGCCCGAAGTGGTGCACGCCGTGGGCGATGCGCAGCGTGAGCGGCCGCCCGTCGAAGCTGAGCGGGGTGGAGGACATCAGGCGAGCCAGGTCCCGCGCCTTGCGCTCCGCCTTGGCGCGGTCGGTATGGGCGAGAATGACGCCGAACTCGTCGCCGCCGAGGCGTCCGACGACGTCGCTCTTGCGCACCTGGCCCAGCATGATCCGCGACAGGTGGACCAGGGCCGCGTCGCCGGCCTGATGGCCGAAGCGGTCGTTGATCCGCTTCATCCCGTTGACGTCGAAATAGACCAGGCTGCTCGGCGCGCCGTAGCGCCGGGCGAAGGAGAGCGTCCGTTCCAGCTCACGCTGGAAGGCCCGGCGGTTCAGCAGCGGGGTCAGGCTGTCCCGGTCGGCCAGCTCGGTCAGCTGGCTGATGCGGTCGCGGGCCCGGTCCAGCTCTTCGTGCAGCCCGCTGATCTGCTTCACCATGCGCAGGACCGCTTCGCGGATCGGCGGGCTCAGCTCCTCAGCGGGGATTCCCATCAGGCTGGCGGCGTCCTCCCGGTCTCCGAGGGCGGGACGGGCGGTCGGCGTGTCGAGCGCCTTTGTCCGCCGCTCCGCGGCGGCGAAGGCGGCCAGGCGCCGGTCGCTCGCGGTCGGCGAAGCAGATAGCCTGGTAACCGGACGTGACATGGGCCGTCGGTCCCGATGCGGTTCGCAAGGGTGGCCGCGCCCGACCAGCGCGGCGCCAAGCCTACGCTACGGTCACGTGGTTAACGAAACGTGCACCGTTCGTTGGTCTACGAACGGACTGGCGCGCGCGCCGTCTTGCACCGGCACAACCGAGACACGATAATGCGCGCCCTTCGGGGGCAAGACAGCGGAACGATCATGGCGGAACCAAGAGTCGGCATCATCATGGGGAGCCAGTCCGACTGGGCGACCCTGCGGCATGCGGCGGAAACGCTCGAGCAACTCGGCGTGGCCCACGAGGTGCGGATCGTCTCGGCCCACCGGACGCCGCGCCGCATGGTGGACTACGCCGACGCGGCGCGGGATCGTGGACTGCAGGCCATAATCGCCGGGGCCGGCGGCGCGGCGCATCTGCCGGGCATGGTGGCCGCCCTGACGCCGCTGCCGGTCTTCGGGATCCCCGTGGAGTCCCAGGCGCTCAGCGGGCTCGACAGCCTTCTCTCGATCGTACAGATGCCTGCCGGCGTTCCGGTCGGCACGCTGGCGATCGGCCGGGCGGGCGCGGTCAATGCGGCGCTGCTGGCGGCCGCGGTCGTGGCGCTTCAGGACGACGCGGTGGCCGTGGCGCTCGACGCGTGGCGCCGGAAGCAGTCCGAGGCCGTGCCCGAAACCCCGCGCGACACCTGAGCGGAAAGCCCCATGGCCTCAGAGCATCGTTTCGAGCCTGGCTCGACCATCGGAATTCTGGGCGGCGGCCAGCTCGGCCGGATGACCGCGCTTGCGGCTGCGCAGCTCGGCTACCGCTGCCATATCTACTGTCCCGAAGCCGACTGCCCGGCGGCGCAGGTGACGTCGCTCTCGACCACCGCCGCCTATGACGACGAGGCAGCGCTCGCCGCCTTCGCGGCACAGGTCGACCTGGTGACCTTCGAATTCGAGAACGTGCCGTTCCAGGCCGCCCAGACCCTGGCGCCCCTCGTCCCCCTGCGGCCGGGCGCCGAGGTCCTGCGGATCTGCCAGAACCGGGTCCGGGAAAAGGACTTCTGCCGCTCGGTCAACGTTCCGACCGCGGACTACGTGGCGCTGTCCGGGCCGCAGGACCTGGCCGCCGCCGTCAAGCGGATCGCCGGTCCCGCGGTCCTCAAAACGGCGGAGATGGGCTATGACGGCAAGGGCCAGGTCTCGGTCCGGCCGGACAGCGACCTTGAGGAGGCCTGGCAGGCAATGGCCAGCCACGGCGACGGTCCGGCGATTTTGGAAGCCTTCGTCGACTTCCGCCTGGAGATCTCGGTCATCGTGGCCCGCGGCCTCGACGGAACCTGCCGGGCCTTTCCGGCGGTCGAGAACCACCACAAGAACCACATCCTGGACCAGACCATAGTGCCGGCCCGGGTCGACGACGCGATCGCCCACCGCGCCGAGGCCGTCGCCCGGCATCTGGCGCAGGAGATCGACCTGCTCGGCCTGCTCGCGGTCGAGATGTTCGTCACAAGCGAGGACGAGGTGCTGGTCAACGAGCTGGCGCCCCGGCCGCACAACTCGGGCCACTGGACGCTCGACGCCTGCAGCACCTCCCAGTTCGAGCAGTTCGTGCGCGCCGTCACAGGCCTGCCGCTAGGCGAGGTCGAGCCGCTCGGTCCCGCCGTGATGAAGAATCTGATCGGCGACGAGGTCGGCCGCTGGCCCGAGCTGCTGGCCGAGCCCGGCGCGCGGCTGCATCTCTACGGCAAGGCGGAGTCGCGGCCGGGTCGCAAGATGGGGCACGTCACCCGGCTGTCGCCCAAGGGCTGAGCGGCGGCGGCCTGCCGTTGCTAGCGACGCCCGGGCGCCGCCGCGGCGAAGCGGCGCAGACAGCGGTCCGGCAGGTCGAGGGCGCCCTTGACCGTGCGGCCCAGCCCGCCGGCGATCTTCAGAACCTCGCCGATTCGCCGGTCCAGGAAGGCCCAGCTTTCCGCCGAGCCCTCTGAGGTGTCGTTCAGCCAGAACAGCAGGGTCGAGGAGTAGACGCCCGAGAGCAGCAGGCGCTTGGTGTAGAAATTGTAATCCGTGGCGCGGTCGCCGGCGGCGTACCAGATCGCGTCGACCGTCCGGTAGAGGACCTTGAGGCCGAGTCCGGCGTTCCTCGGCAGGGCGAGAAACGCGAGGCCCTTGCGCACCGCGTCCCGGTCCTCGGCGACCGCCTCGAGGCGAGCGCGGACGCCGGCGGCGACCTTTTCTCGGACCTTCATGGCGTCCAGGTCGAGGCTCTCCAGGGCCGCCAGCATCCGATGATCGGCCCGCAGGCTGAAGGCCTCGACGAGGTCGGCACCGTCGCCGTAGGCGTTGAGCGCCAGCGCGGCGTCGATCCCCAGGTCCTCCGCGCCGGACAGGATCGCCGCGCGGCTCCATCCGTCGAAGGGGACGTGCTTGAGGCTTGCCTCGAGCAGGCTCTCGCGCAGGCTGTCCTGGTCCATCTATTCCTCCTTTGCGGGCTCGCGCGGCGCAAGGTGCTTCAGTTCCGAACTGAAGACAAGGCGCGAGAGGTCGGTCATGCGTTGCGGGTAGAGCAGGCCGTCCAGGTGATCGCATTCGTGCTGGACGACGCGGGCGTGGAACCCCCGAGCTTCGCGCTCGAAGGCTTGGCCGTCCAGGCCCTGGGCGCGATAGCGGATCGCCTCGAACCGTGGCACCTCGCCGGCGAGGCCGGGGACCGAGAGGCAGGCTTCCCAGCCGAGCGACATCGCCTCGCCGAGCGGCTCGATCTCCGGATTGATCAGCACGGTGAGCGGCACCCCGCTGCCCTCGCCGCCTTCCCGGGCGTCGCGCCCGGCATCGACCGAGAAGATCACGACCCGGCGGGATACGTGGACCTGGGGCGCCGCCAGGCCGGTGCCCTCGGCATCGGTCATGGTCTCCAGCATGTCCTGGACCAGGCGGCGGACCTCGGGCGCGGTCGGATCCTCGACGGGCTCCGCCCGCCGCGCCAGAACCGGATGCCCCATGCGGGCGATCTTGAGAATGGCCATGAGACTGCATATGGGAAAGCGGCCCCGCGCGGTAAAGCGGCGGACCGGCGGGCGGGAGACCGCGGGAGGCGTTAACCCCGATCAGGCAGGAGCCGCCGGAACGGGACTTCACAGGGGCCGTCGACTGTGCTACGACACCCTTCACTCGCCGCGGCAATAGCCGTGACGGCGAGTTTTTTTGTCCGGATCCAAGCCTCTGGCTCCGGCCCCAGAAAGGAGAAGCGAGCCAAGTGCAAGTTCACGTCAGGGACAACAATGTCGACCAGGCCCTGCGCGCGCTGAAGAAAAAGATGCAGCGCGAGGGCATCTTCCGCGAGATGAAACTCCGCCGCCACTTCGAGAAGCCGTCGCAGCGCCGCAAGCGCGAGCGCGCGGAGGCCGTGCGGCGCTATCGCAAGCTGCTGCGCAAGCGGATGGACCGCGAGGGCTACTAGCAGCCCCGGCGCCCTGCGCCACCTGGATCCTAGACTTACTCAGACTGTGTGAGGCGAGGTCACGCAAGGGGCCTCGCCGATCCGCGTTTGCGCGAGGGGCAACGCGATCGGGACGCGACGGGCTGCCCGCCGGAGGCGGTCCAGGCCGTCTGCTATAAGCTCAAAATGAAGATCGCGTTCAAAGGCTTGGGCGGAAGCCGCTCGCGCTTCCGCCCGGATATGACCCGCTCGATATCAACCTGTTAGAGCCGATTAACCGGGTTTGATGACCGCCACTGGCGATTCAATCCAACCCCGATCTGCTCTAGTGGCCGAAGGCCTTGACGATGTCCTCGCACATCTGCTTGGCGTCGGCGAAGAGCATCATCGTGTTGTCCCGATAGAACAGCTCGTTGTCGACGCCCGCGTAGCCTGACGAGAGCGAGCGCTTGATGAAGAGCACGGTCTGGGATTTGTCGACCTCGAGGATCGGCATGCCGTAGATCGGCGAGGTCGGGTCGGTCTTGGCCGCCGGGTTGGTGATGTCGTTCGCGCCGATGATGAAGGCCACGTCGGTCGAGGCGAAGTCGCGGTTGATCTCCTCCATCTCGAAGACCTTGTCGTAGGGCACGTTGGCCTCGGCCAGGAGCACGTTCATGTGTCCCGGCATGCGCCCGGCCACCGGATGGATCGCGTAGCGCACGTCGACGCCCTCGTTCTCCAGCAGGTCGGCCATCTCGCGCAGGGCGTGCTGGGCCTGGGCCACCGCCATGCCGTAGCCCGGCACGATGATCACCTTGCCCGCGTTCCTCATCAGGAAGGCGGCGTCGTCGGCCGAGCCGGACTTGACCGTCTTGTCGCCCATGTCGCCGCCCGCCGGGCCCGCGACCTCGCCGCCGAAGCCGCCCAGGATCACGTTGAAGATCGAGCGGTTCATGCCCTTGCACATGATGTAGCTGAGGATTGCGCCCGACGAGCCGACCAGCGCGCCGGTGATGATCAGCAGGCTGTTCTCCAGGGTGAAGCCGATGCCGCAGGCGGCCCAGCCCGAGTAGGAGTTCAGCATGGATACCACGACCGGCATGTCGGCCCCGCCGATCGGCAGGATCAGCAGGAAGCCGATCGCGAGCGACAGCAGGACGATCAGCCAGAAGGTGATCGGGAGCTGGTCGACGCAGAACCAGGCCACCAGGAGCACGATCGCGATCCCGATCAGCGCGTTCAGCGGATGCTGCAGCGGGAAGACCAGGGGCTTGCCGCTGACCAGGCCCTGGAGCTTGGCGAAGGCGACCACAGAGCCGGTGAAGGTGATGGCGCCGATCGCGACGCCGATCGACATCTCGATCAGGGAGGCGACCTTGATGTTGCCCGCCACGCCGATTCCGTAGGCCTCCGGCTTGTAGAAGGCGGCTGCCGCGACCAGCACGGCGGCCAGGCCGACCAGGCTGTGGAAGGCGGCGACCAGCTGCGGCAGGGCGGTCATCTGGATCTTGAGCGCGATCACCGTGCCGATGGTGCCGCCGATCAGGACGCCCGCGATGATCAGGCCGTAGCTGACAACGCCGGGCAGCAGCAGGGTCGTGACCACGGCGATGGCCATGCCGACCATGCCGTAGAGGTTGCCGGCGCGGCTGGTTTCGGGATGGCTCAGGCCGCGCAGGGCGAGCACGAAGCAGACCGAGGCGACGAGATAGGCGAGAGCGGCTGTATCCGGGGTCATGGCGCGGCCCTCACCGTGCTTTCTTCTTGAACATGGCCAGCATGCGCTGGGTGACGATGAAGCCGCCGAAGATGTTGACCGAGGCCAGCACGACCGCGAGGAAGCCCATGACCTCGCTGAAGCCGAAATCGGCGGGTCCGGCGGCGATCAGGGCGCCGACGATGATCACCGAGGAGATCGCGTTGGTCACCGCCATCAGGGGCGAGTGCAGTGCTGGGGTGACCCGCCAGACCACGTGGTAGCCGACGAAGACCGCGAGCACGAAGACGGTCAGCCCGACCACGAGGAGGGATACGCTCTCCTGGCCGGCCGACTGCTGCGCCAGCTGCTGGGCCTGGCCTGCCAGCGTCTCGACCTGGGACGCGAGGTCGCGCGCGCTCTGGGCGACTCCTCTCGCCTGTTCTGAGAATTGCTCGGGTTCCATCAGGCGCCGTCTCCTTTGTCCGCGGGTCCGGCCGCGCCCTTGTCGTCGGCCGCCGCTTCCTTCGTCTTGCTTTGGGTCTTGGGTGCGGCCTTGGCCGCCGCTTTCGGCTTGGCCGCGGCCTTGCGCCGCGCCGCAGGCTTGGCGGCCGCCGGCTTCGGCGCCGCCTCGGCAGCCGGCGCTTCGGCGCCGGCGGCTTCCGTCTCGACCTTCGCGGCCGGCGCGGGTTTCGCGGCGGTCTTCGCCTTGCCCTTCGACAGCTCGGCCAGGCCCTCGTGGACGATTGCGCCGTCGCGGGTGACGCAGGTGCCCTTGATGATCTCGTCCTCCCAGTCCAGCTTCAGCTCGCCGCTATCCTTGTCGACGATCAGCTGGAGGAAGTTGAAGAGGTTGCGGGCATAGAGCTGGCTGGCGTCCGCGGCCAGGCGGCTCGGCACGTTGAGGTGGCCGACGATCTTGACCCCGTGCTCGATCACCACCTTGCCGGCCTGCGCCAGCTCGCAGTTGCCGCCGGTCTCGACCGCCAGGTCCACGATCACCGAGCCCGGCTTCATCGAGGCGACCATGTAGCCGCTGATCAGCTTGGGCGCGGGGCGCCCGGGAATCAGCGCGGTGGTGATCACGATGTCCTGCTTCTTGATCGTCTCGGCGATCAGGGCGGCCTGCTTTTCCTTGTACTCCGCGCTCATCTCCTTGGCATAGCCGCCCGCCGTCTCGGCCGCCTTGAACTCCTCGTCCTCGACCGCGACGAAGCTGGCGCCGAGGCTCTCGACCTGCTCCTTGGCGGCCGGCCGCACGTCGGTCGCCGAGACGATGGCGCCCAGGCGCCGGGCCGTCGCGATCGCCTGCAGCCCGGCGACGCCCGCGCCCATGACCAAGACACGCGCCGGCGGGACCGTGCCGGCCGCGGTCATCATCATCGGGAAGGCGCTGCCGAACTCTGCGGCCGCGTCGAGCACCGCCTTGTAACCCGAGAGGTTCGACTGGCTCGACAGGACGTCCATCGACTGCGCGCGGGTGATGCGCGGCATGAGGTCCATGGCGAAGCCGGTGACGCCGGCCTTAGCCAGGGCGTCCAGGTCCTTGGTTGCGCGATAGGGATCCATGATGGCGACCAGAAGGGCGCCCTTGGCGAGCGCCGCCAGTTCCTTCTCGTCGGGCGCCTGGACCTTGAGTACGACCTTGGCGTCCTTGAGGGTGGCCGCCGCGTCCTTCTCGATCTTGGCTCCGGCCTCGGCGTAGGCGGTATCGGGGATCGACGAGGCTTCGCCCGCCCCCTTTTCGACGACGACGCTGCAGTTAAGCGCCACCATCTTCTTCACCGTCTCGGGCGAAGCGGCGACGCGCGCTTCCTGGAGCCGCCGCTCCTTCGGAATGGCAATCTTCATGCTGGAAATGTTCCCGCTCTTCCCTGAACCCCCATGCCCCCGGACGAGGACGCCCAAAAATGGCGTCTTAGCCCCCTTTTGCCAAGAGCATTAAGGGTTCCTACGGGGAAGGGGCCCGATTAGATCCACTTGAGGCACTTGAACGGCAGGTGCCGCGCCGCGTCTCGGAGGGCGCGGCGCGGCTTCCTGCCGGTCCCCGTTTTCAGGCCGCGGTCGGATGCCAGCCGGCATCTGCCCAGAGCTCGCCGCTGACCGCTTGGTTTGTGATCATGAAACAGATCGCGTCGGCGATCTCCTCTGGCTTGATCAACCGCCCAAGCTGTGTGTCGGGGAGCACATACTTGGCCAGGTACTCTTCGCCCATGCCCCGCAGGATCGGCGTATCGGTGAAACCCGGATGGATGATCGAGCAGCGCACGCCGTGGAAGATGGCTTCCTTCATCAGGGTCGCCGCCGCGCCTTCGAGCGCGGCTTTGGCGGAGGCGTAGGAGATTTGGCCCTTGTTGCCTTGCGAGGCCACGGAGCCGATGAAGATGATCGCTCCTTCCATCGCTTCGGCGGGGCCCCATTTGCCGAGGCCGCGCTTGAACCGGTTTTCGACGACCCGGCCGATCATCTCCATGGCCCAGTAAACCGGCGCGATGTAGTTCACCTCGGTGACCAAACGGAACGACTCCTCGGGGTAGATGTTCGCCCGCCCCGTGGTTTTATCGATCTTGACCGCCAGGGCGTCGCGAACGATGCCCGCCGCCGGGACACAGAAGTGGACCTGGCCGTGGCTGGTGCAAACCTCGTCGAACACGCCGTGGCGGAAATCCGAATCCGTGGTGTTGCCCCGATAGGCCTTGGCGATCTCGCGGCCGGCCTCGCGATTGATTAGCTCCGCTGCTTCGACCACGCTGTCGTCGAGGTCGACCATGGCAACATGACCGACGCCACGGCTCGCGAGCTCCTCGCAAACCGCGCGGCCGATACCGCTCGCCGCGCCGGTGATGACGGCGACTTTTCCTTTGATTTTCATGGCTGATCTCCAGTCTTGGCCGCGCACGATCCCGTCTTGCCGGGAGGCTGGCCAACATGCTCATTGTAACGGAAGAATTGTGCAGTGCAACATAAATTTGTGCGCTGCACAATAAAGCGCCATCAAAGGGGCGAATTGGCGCCAGCGGCCGATGTTGGCCGATGAATTTCAGTCGCCCTGCAAGAGAGACGTTTATGCGCCGCTGGTTGCCGGTGCCGCTTCGTTCGGCGTCGGTTAGGGGCTCTCGGGGCTTTTGCGGGCCGGTCAGGCGGCAGCCGGCACGCCGGCGAGGTCGAGCGCGGCCTGCTGCCGCTCGGCCAGGGCCGCCTCGTCGAAGTCCTCGATCAGGTCGTGGAACAGGCGGTGCCAATTGACCTCGGCCTTGAGGTGCATGAAGACCGAGCCGAGGCCGATCGCCGCCCGGTCCATCAGCACGAACTCCCGCGGCGGCTTGACCCCGCCCAGGCGGCGCAGCTCCTTCTGCACCTTGCCGGCGACCTGGGCGCCGTAGACGGCGTTGTCGCTCTGCATGATGCGCTGGGTCTTGTCCTCGAGCAGCGGCGCGTAGAGGAACTCGGCCCAGATGTTGAGCGCCTCGAGCAGTTCGTGGGACAGGTCGGTGAATCCCCAGGTCTCGTAGGCGTGGACCGCGAGGTCGCGGTCGCCGGTGTCGAGCGCCCGGTAGAGGTCGATCACGCCGGTAACGAAACGCGGCTGGAAGACCCGGATGCAGCCGAAGTCGAGCAGGTTGACCTTGCCCCGGTTCTCGCCCCCGTTGGCGGCCCCGTCCTGGATGGTGTAGTTGCCCAGGTGCGGGTCGCCGTGAATGATGCCATAGCCGTAGAACGGCACGTACCACGCCCGGAACATGTTGAGCGCGACCTGGTTGCGCTGCTCGACGTCGTCGCAGCCCTCGATGAACGCCATCAGCGGCACGCCGTCGAGCCAGTTCATGGTCAGGAGCCGCTCGGTCGAGTGCGCATCCGAGGGCTCGGGCACCTCGACCCCCTCCTCGTTGGCGAGAATCGAGCGGTAGAGCCGCATCTGCCGCGCCTCGCGCTCGTAGTCCAGCTCCTCGCGCAGCCGCTCGGCCAGCTCGGCGTAGATGTTGCCGGGGTCGATGGCCTTGTCGTAGCGGCGGTAGATCGAGAACACGACCTTGAGCTGCTGCAGATCGGCCTCCACGGCCGAGAGCATGTCGGGATACTGGAGCTTGCAGGCCAGCTGCCGTCCGTCGTGGTCGGTTGCGCGGTGCACCTGGCCGAGCGACGCTGCCGCCGCTGCGGTATGCTCAAACTCGGCGAAGCGCTTCTGCCAGTCGGGGCCAAGCTCGGCGCGCATCCGGCGCTTGACGAAGGGCCAGCCCATGGAGGGCGCGTTCGACTGGAGCTGGCGCAACTCGTCAGCGTACTCGCGCGGCAGGGCGTCGGGGATCGTGGCGAGGATCTGGGCCGCCTTCATCAGCGGCCCCTTCAGGTTGCCGAGCGCCTGCTTGAGCTCCGCCGAGTGCTGGTCGCGATCGATCGAGCGGCCCAGGTAGCGCGCGCCTGCCAGCTGCGCGGCGAGCCCGCCGACCGAGGTGCCGACCCGGGCGTAGCGCTTGACCCGCCCGCTGATGGTCGAGTCCTCTCGGCCGAAATCCTTCTCCGTCATGGCCCATCACATGGTCCCGGGCCGCCGCCTTGTCCAGTTGCCGGGAGAAGATAAAACGGCGACAGCTGCAGGCGCCTGCTGAGACCTCCTTGTATTAACAGCTTAGTCAATTCTTCGGGTCATCGTGCGGGCCGGTCGAGCCCGGCCACGCCGCCGCCCGCCGAGGCCGACGGAACGCCCTTTGCCGGATTGCCATGACCCGTGCCTCTGCCTTCCTGCTCGCCCTTCTGCTCGCGACTGCCCCCACGGCAGCCCACGCGGAGCCGAGCGGGACGCCCGACGAGACGCGCTGGCTGGCGTTCCTGGTGGCCGGCGAAAGCGCCCTGGCCGAGGAGGACTTTCCCGAGGCCGAGAAGCTGTTCCGCGCCGCTCTGCGCGAGACCTCGCTGTTCGCTGCGACAGACGAGCGGCGGGGCGTCACGCTGAACCACCT
Source organism: Kiloniellales bacterium (assembly GCA_030064845.1). NCBI lineage: Bacteria > Pseudomonadati > Pseudomonadota > Alphaproteobacteria > Rhodospirillales > Kiloniellales bacterium. Next base: position 879 of record JASJEC010000048.1, on the reverse strand, counting down.
GGCGACGGCGCTCAACGCCCAGCGGCGCTACCGCGAGGCCGAGCCCCTGCTGCGCCAGGCCCGGGCGGTCTGGGAGAAGGCGCCGCCGAAGAACCAGCTTCATCTCGCCACGACGCTGCACCTACAGGCGGGGATCCTGCACGCCCGCGGCGACGGGGAGGCGGCGGTGTCGCTGCTGAAACGCGTCCTGGCGATACGCGAGCGGAACCTGCCGCCGGAGCACCGGGCACTCCGCCACACCCGCGAGTCCCTGGCCGCCCTGGGTCAGCCAGTCGCCAAAGCACCTGCCACCAAGGCAACCGCGAAGCCGAAAGCTGCCGCGAAGCCGGTGAAGGCCGGAGGGGATCCGGCGCGGGCCGCCGCGCCGGGCGGGACCGGCCGCTTCGCCCTCCACCTCGCGTCGCTTAAGTCTGTGGCCGCCGCCAACAGGGCGTGGACCACCCTCAAATCCAAGCACGGGCCGGTGCTGGACGACCTCAGGCTGATCCTGCAGCCCGCCGACCTGGGCACCAGGGGCACCTTTCAGCGGGTGCTGGCCGGCCCTGTGGCCCGCAAGTCCGAGGCGCGCGCGCTTTGCCGCCGGCTCGAGGCCGCGGGGCAGTACTGCGCCGTGGTGGCCAATCCAAGCTGAAGCGCGACCGCCACTTCCGCTACTAGGGCCTGTTGGCACTCACGGCGCGCTCCTGGTCCGAGTGAAATCGGCCTGCTGTTAGGCGCGAGGAGGAAGGACATGCCGAGCATATTCGACGACAAGCAACGCGGCAGCGGGCCGATTGCGCCGGATCCCTTCGGGACGGGGCGCATTTGCGCCGGGGCGGCGTCGCGGAAGGCCTTGTGGGGCCCCACCCCACGGCGCCTCCCGCTCCTGGCCCCGGCGCA
>JASJEC010000047.1 GCA_030064845.1 Kiloniellales bacterium | reverse complement strand
CGCGCAAGGTCAGCGCCACGTGCCCCTCGCCGGCCGCTGCCACCACCGGCCAGGGGGAATCGAGCGGCTGCTCGGCGCGGGCCTTGGCGAGAAGCGGTGCGGTCGCGGGGTCGGCCAGGCTCTCCGTGCCGGTTGCTATGCCGGTGGCGAGGCGCCCGGTGACGGGAATGCAGATGTCCTCGCAGACCAGGATCTCCGCCTCGGCCGACAGTGGCAGGGGCCGGCCCGCCGGCCAGTCCGACGGCACCTTCACCTTGAACAGCAGGGCCGTCTCGTCCGAGTAGCCGAAGTTCACCAGCGACCCATAGGGTATGCGCTCCGGCGCCGGCCATTCCGATGGCGAGACTTCGACACCCTCCGGCGCGTCCCAGACGAGCGTCGGCGGCTGGCCGGAGTCGCCCGGATTGCGCCAGTAGGTGTGCCATCCGGGGGTCATGGCCAGGTGAAGCGCCACGGTCACCGTGTCGCCCGGCCGCGTGGCCGCGTTCTCGGCCACCAGCCCGGCGGTCAGATGCTCGGCCCGAATGGCCTCCTCGTCCGCCTGCGCGGGAACCGCGAAGGAAGCAGCGAAAACAAGGAAAACGAGCGCCCGTATTCGGTTCATCCCTCGCCATCGCGACAGTTGTCAGATGAGGCCGACACCCCTTACTTGAGTGGCCGAGCCTGGATATTGTCTCGGGCCGCGCCCGAGACAAGTCACTGATCGGGGGCCGAACGGCGACCGCGGCGGCACCGCGTTCAAGAAAGCGTGAGCCAGAGCGGGCGCCGGCCTGGCGCGGATAGCGGCCTGACCCTTACCTCGGGTGCCGATGGGGCTCCCTTGGCGTCCCGGCCGATGGCTGCGACAATCGCCCTACAGAAACCATCTGCCCGGGAGCCTTCCGCCCATGTTCAAGCTGACCGATTTCGCCGAGGTCAAGCGGCTGCTCGACGAGGTCGCGGCGGTCGAGGACCGGCTGACGCCGAACGAGCTGGAGCTCTTCCGAACCCTCAAGGCGCGCTACGAGGACCCAGGGGCCGGCAGCTTCGAGGACAAGACCTGTCTCGAGGTCATCCTGCGCAATATCAAGGTGCGCCAGGGCTTCGGCATGAAGCCCGAGGAAACCGCGGGCCGGGTCGTCGAGCTGGGCAGGAAGGCAAGACCGGACGGCGGCTGAGACCGTGGCGGCCGCCTGCGGCGGATTTGGCCGTCCGACACAAACATGCAATATTGCATCTATTCGGGGATGGGGCAGGAGGCTCGGATGGTCAAGGTCCAGGTACTGGACGATTGCGTCGTCGCGGGGATGATTTTGCAAAGGAATGAGACCCTTGAGGTCCCCCTCGACTTCGCTCTCAAGCTCAAGCAGCAAGGCGTCGTTCGGATCTGCACAGGGTCACGGCGGTCCCCGGTGGAGAGAACGAGGGCTCCGGCCAAGACCGGCACGCGCCCGAAGCTGAGCGAGTCCGCTTAGCCACCGCTGAGTTTCTTGACCTGACCGCTCTAGGGGAAAGGGCCTACCAGCTGAAGACGTCGACCGCGGCGAGGAGCATCGGGTCCTGCTCGGCGCCGGTCTCGGCCCTGCCGTCCTGCAGTGAATCGACCCAGTCCGACACGGCTTGCATGCGCTTCTCGGTCAGAAAGACCTCGGTCCAGAGGTTGGCGATAACCGGCTCGTCGTGGGCATCCAGCCGGTCCGTCCAGCTGTCGGGTGCGGTCTGCGGGAGAAAATCGTCCTCGAACTCGATCCCGGACGACCCCGAGAGCCGGCTTTCGACCAGCAAGTCCTTGCCCCGAGAGAAATCACCCGGCATGTGTCTAGCGCGTCCTCGCCCCTTGCCGCCCGGCGCCCCCCGGAGGGAGACGCGGGCTCCATGACCCTTATTAATATTATAGGACTAGTCCCTTAATTTTGAGCTTCGAGGCGGAGTTAAGCCGCGTTTACCGCGCCCGCGTGCTGGTCCGAGCCGCCCTGCCCGGCTCAGGCTTTTCGGCCCGTCGCGACGATCATGGTGCAGGGTCCCTCGAAGCCCCCGCCGTTCTCGAAGGCTTAGAGCGCCTCGCCGACCTACTGCCAGGCCGCCTGCTTGCCGGCCTAATCGATCTTGCCGAGCATCTGATTCAGAGCGCCTAAGGATTCCTGCTCGAACGGCAGGCGATCGGCGGCGCTTTCCATGACCATCGGTGCGGCAATCTTGCGGATCTCGACATCGACCAGGCCGGAATCGGCGAAGAGTTCCTCGATCCGACCCTCGGCGCCGGATGGCTGATGATCCACTCTACGGCCCTGGCGCCGACTCTCCAGCGGGCCGGACGGGTGCAGAGTCGGTTGATCGGCACCTTGGCCGGCGGCACGGTATTTGGAAGGCCTGCAAATGGCGAATCCCGGCTTGTACCAAAAGACAAGGATAAGGCCCCATTTCACCGCAGGGATCTTGGTATAAGTGGCTTGGGGAAACCGTCGTCGGGACCGGCCAACAGGGGTAGAGGGGTAAGATGCGAGCCGTCTTGTCGTCAGTGTCCTATCCCGCTTTGAAGGCTCTGGCGGCCGGCCTGCTTGTCGCTCTCGCCGCGATTTCGGCTCGGGCGCAGGAAGGGCCATATCTGGGCGGTACACCGCCGGGTGACGGGCCCGTGGAAGTGCTGATCGGCTTCAATCTGCTCAACATTAGCGATGTCAACGAGCAAGAGGAGACGATCGACTTCGAGGGTGCCATCTACATGGAGTGGATGGACCCGCGGTTGGCCTATGCGCCGGCCGATGTCGGGATGACAAGTTGGGTCCCGGGAGACTATTCCCGCACGCCCCGGCGGATCTACCAGGGCGACTTCGCCGTCAAGGAACTCTTCGAGGGCTGGTGGCTGACCCTGAACATGCCCAACGGCATCGGCGATCGCGCGATAACGAACATGGCGATCAGCATCTGGCCGGATGGCCGGGTCGCATACTCGGAGATATTCTCCGCCAAAGCGGAAACACCCATGGATTTGCGGCGATTCCCCTTTGACAAGCAGGATCTCGAGATCTTCTTTCATCCCTTCGTCTACAAGCGCGATGAGGTCGTCTTGATCGCCGACGACAGGCTTGCCCAAACCTGGAACCAGAACTTGGGCGTCGCCGACTGGGAACGGCGCGGGGTGCTGATGGCGGAGCGGCCCGTCGAAATCGCCTACTTCGACGAGTCAAAGGCTGAGATCTCCGAGTTCGTGGTGACCGTTCAGATCAAGCGGCGGCCCATCCACCTCATGGTCAGCATCATCTTTCCGCTCGTCGTGCTGGTCTCCCTGACGTGGAGCGTGTTCTGGATGGACGAGGAATCCCTGTCCGATCGCCTCAACATCAACTTCATCGGCATCCTCAGCGTGGTCGCCTACTATTTTGTCCTCCTGGACAACGTTCCGGAGGTCGACTACCTGACGCTGATGGACGCCTTCATCATTGCCACTTTCCTAGTATTGGCGGCGGGCGTCGTCCTCGCCGTGAGCATGGAGAGAATGCGTCTCGGCGGCCGAGAAGCGCTTGGCGCCCGTGTGGATCGCATCTGCCGCTGGGCGGTTCCACTGGGTTACGCAGGAATCACTGCGATCCTAGCATTGGTGTTTTTTTGATCTCATTTGATCGCGGGTCGTCTCTCTCAGACGGGCCTCTTGTCCGCCGAACGGCCGCTGGAGCGGATCATGTTTAGATGAAACCACTTCGTGGTTTCCAACTAAACATGTGAATCCGCTCTACATCGAAGGTTTAGAGCAGATTCACCAGGTTTGATGGATCGCCTCCGGCGATTCAGTCAAACCCGGATCTGCTCTAGTGGCTAAGGCTGTCGAAAAAGTCGGATTGGAACGACTGGCTGCAGCGCGTGAAAACGATGCCGGGCGACAGCGCGTAGCCCTTAGTAAGCTCAGGTACCGATCTCACCCGCCCTTCAGCGGCGGCATGATCGCGAGGCTGTCGTTCTCGGCCAGGACCAGGCTGGCGCGCTCGGCGCGGGGCACCGAGCTGCCGTTGTGGATCACCAGGTAGCTGCCGTCCTTGGGCATGCCGAGCTGGGCGATGACGTCGAGCGGGGTGGCGCCCGCCGCGACCTCGATCTCGGCCGTCCGCTCCTTGCTGCCGGGCGGCAGGAAGCGCACCAGGCCGCCCGCCGTCTTGAAGGTGATCTTCACGCGGCCGCGGCGCCGGGCGGCGTCTGGCCCTGGGTGCAGGCGAGATAGGCGTCCATCACCAGGTGCGGGTCCTTCATCAGCCGCTCCTTCCAGGTGCCGAGTCGGACCTTGGTCTGGACCAGCCCGCGGACCACGCCGACGTGCTGGGTCAACCCCAGCGCCAGGGCGCCGACCACGACGTCGTCCTGGAAGCAGAGCCTCAGGTACTTGAAGCGCTCCTTGTCGACCACCTCGACCTGCTGGCCGCCGTCGACACCCATCCAGAGGCCGAAGGAGCTGGAGATCAGGCCCAGGGTGTTGAGCACGTTCATCGAGAGGCTGCCTTTGTAGGCGGTGGTCTGCCCGGCCATGTTGAGCGCGGCGATCCGGCCGTGATCCGCCGCGGTCGGCTGAATCGCGTGGATCTGCCGTTCGCCGGTCGAGAAGTCCGGCCCCTGGGCGACGTCGCCGGCGGCGTAGACCTCGGGCCGGCTGCTCTGCAGGTTGTGGTTCACCAGGACGCCGATGTCGGTCTCGATGCCGCTGCCCTCGAGGAAGGCGATGTTCGGCCGCACGCCCGTGGCGCTGACCACGAAGTCGACCTCGAGCGGCTCGCCGCTGTCGAACGAGAGCATGAGCCCGCCCGCACTCTTCTCGATCCCGGTCACCCTGGTCGAGGTCCTGACCGCGACGCCCTTGCTCTCGCACCAGCGCTTGATCATCTCGCCGCCGGTCGCGTCCATCATCCGCGGCACCATGCGGTCGGCCATCTCGACCACGGTCAGCTTGACGCCGCGCAGGGCCAGCGCCTCGAGCACGATGCAGCCGATGAAGCCGGCACCCAGCAGGACCACCCGGCTGTCCTTCCTGGTCGCCGCGATGATCTTGCGGGTGTCCTCCAGGGTCCAGCAGTTCTCCACCCCGGGCAGGTCCATGCCGGGGATCGGCGGCCGGATCGCGTGGGACCCGGTGGCGATCAAGAGCCGGTCGTAGCCGAGGTCGCCGCCGCCTTCCAGGCTGAGCCGCCTGGCATCGGCATCGACCTTGGAGACCCGGCCCTGCTTCACCGCGATGCCCAGCTTGTCGTAGTGGCCCTCGCCGTGGCGCAGATGGGTCCCTTCCTCGCCGATGTCGTCGGCCAGGAGGTAGGGGATCGCCATGCGCGAATAGGGCGCCTCGGGCTCGTCGCCGATCAGGGTGACGCTGCTCGAGGGGTCGGTGCGGCGCAGGGTCTCGGCCGCGATAACGCCGGCCGGGCCGGCACCGATGATGACGTGTTCCATGACCGTCCCTCCTCTTCTACAGCTTCAGACGCGCGATGGTCTCGTTGGTCGGCACGCCGTCGGGCGTCCAGCCGCGCAGCTCATAGTACTCCGGCAGCATCTTGCCGAGCTCGGCGACCTTGCCCTTGGCGGTGCCCGAGGGCGCCGGGACCTCGAGCAGCCGCTTGGGCAGGCTGTCGTCCTTGGCGGTCAGGCCGGCCGCCAGGTTGAACTGCCGCTCCAGGTTCCAGGTCCGCTCGCCGCTCTCGACGATCCGCTCGGGCGACCAGTCGCCATCGCAGGCGGCGTCGACCAGCTTGCTGAGCTCTTCCGGTCCGAAGCCGGTGAAGAGGCAGATGCCGGTCGAGTCGAGCGCCGCGGTCTTGTCCTGGGACTCCTTGCAGGGCTTGGCCTTGCCGGCCCCGGTCTGGTCTTCCATGTCCTCGGCGAAGGTATCGTGCTTCAGGTGGCAGGCGCCGCGGTTGCTGGTCGCGTAGCCGAGGCCCATGCCCTGGAGCGCGCGGGAGTCGTAGCCGGCAAACTCCTGGCCCTTGACGCCCATGAAAAGCTCGGGGTGGCCGTACTTCTCGGTCATGCGCTTGGAGCCCAAGGCCAGCACCTGGCCGAAGCCTTCGTACTTGCCGGTCTTCTCGGCCATGACGGTGAGCGCCTCGGGATTGCCGAAGTTGAGCGGGATGCCGTCGGTGTCCTTGTCGGTCAGCACGCCCATTTCGTAGAGCTCCATGGCCGCGGCCAGGGTGACGCCGAAGGAGATCGGGTCCATGCCGTGCTCGTTCATCATGTAGCCGGCGAAGGTCAGCGCATCGATGTCGTCGACCCCGACCACCGGGCCGAAGGCGTAGGCCGTCTCGTACTCCAGGCCGCCGGAGGCGTGGCGGTACTGGGGCCGGTTGACGATGGTGAAGTGGTCCTCGTGGATGTGGGCGATGCGCCCGCAGGCGATGGTGCAGCCGAAGCAGGCCTTGTTGGTCAGCAGGTTGCGGTGGCCCGAGGTATCGACCGCCTTCATGGCCGCCGGGTTGATCTTCTCGGTGCCCTCGAACTGGACCTCGTTGAAATTGCGGGTCGGCAGGCCGCCGAACTCCTGCATCATATCGATCATGGAGTTGGTGCCGTTTTCGGTCAGGTCCTTGCGCCCCTCGCTCTCGACCAGCATCTGGTTGGTCTCCCGGACCGCCGCCATGAAGCGCTTGGGGTCCTCGACCTTGACGCCGACCGTGCCGTGAACCGCGACGGCCTTGAGGTTCTTCGAGCCCATGACCGCGCCGACGCCGGAGCGCCCGGCGGCCCGGTGCAGATCGTTGACGACGCAGGCGTAGAGCACGCCCTTCTCGCCGGCGACGCCGATCGAGGCGACCTTCAGGAGGGGGTTCTGGTGCTGCGCTTTGAGCCACTCCTCGGTGTGCCAGACGGTCTCGCCCCAGAGCTCGTCGGCCGGCAGGATCTCGACCGTATCGTCGACAATGTGGAGATAGACCGGCTTGGGCGAGCGGCCGTGGATCACCAGCAGGTCGTAGCCGGCGAATTTCAGCTCGGCGCCGAACTTGCCACCGGAGTTGGAGCAGGCGATCGCGCCGGTCAGCGGGCCCTTTGTGACCACGGCGTAGCGCCCGCTGGTCGAGGCCATGGTCCCGGTCAGCGGGCCGGTGGCGAAGATCAGCACGTTGTCCGGCCCCATGGGATCGGCCTTGGGGTCCATGTTCTCCATCAGGTACTTGGTCGCGAGGCCGCGCTCACCCAGGTAGTCGTTGGCCCACTCCATGTTGAGCGGCTCGATTTCGCTGGTGCCCTTGCTCAGGTCCACGCGGAGGATCTTCCTCTGCCATCCCATGTCGGTTTTCCTTGTCCTAGCGTTCTGATCTTTCGTCGGAGCGTCGCTTGGCGCCTCTGGAGAGGACAACCCTGGTTCCCCCTTTGTCATTGCCGGACTTGATCCGGCAATCCAGGGCAACCGCACGCCTGGATGCCCGGGTCGAGCACGGGCATGACAATCGCGGCGTGCCAGCGGTGAACACCCCCAGGAACTCCATCTACTGGCCGGGTCGGGCGTAGGTCCGGCGGGCCCAGTCCTGCATGCGGTCGTAGCCGGTCCAGTCGGCCTCGACGTAGGTGATCGCGTCGGTCGGGCAGGCCTCGGCGCACTGGGGATCGCCGCCGCAGAGGTCGCACTTGACCACCTTGCCGGTGTCCGCGTTGTAGTTCACCGTGCCGAAGGGACAGGCGATGGTGCAGACCTTGCAGCCGACGCAGGTCTGCTCGTTGACCTCCATGGCGCCGGTGGCGGGGTTCTTGGTGATCGCCTCCACCGGGCAGGCGTGCATGCACCAGGCCTCGGCGCACTGGGTGCAGGTGTAGGGAATCGCGTGCCGCCCGTGCTCGAACTCGAAGACCTTGATGCGCGACTTGGCGGGATTGAAGCTGCCCTCGTGGTGCAACGAACAGGCCATCTCGCACTGGAGACAGCTCGTGCATTTCTCCGGATCGATCAACAGCGACTTCTGCATGTCCTGGCCCTCACTCCCCGCTTCAAACGCCCGATAGGGGCGAAGTCTGCCACAGGAGAGCACCATGCCGAAACGCGAAAATGCCAGCCGCTACAGGATGGCGTCGCCCAGCTCGCCCTTCTTGGCGTTCCATTCCGCCGGCTGCAGCACGATGATCCGGTAGCGCTCGACCAGGCCGGCCAGAGCGCCGCTCCGCTTTTCATAGTATTGCGGCAAACGCCCCGCCCCCGTCACCGCGGAGATGTCGGGGCCGGGCTCGATGTGGTCGGCGATCGCCTCGGCGCCCTCGGGCCCCATGACCGTCAGGAGCCTCGACCAGCCGTGATGGGTGAAGCCGTAGAGGCCGTAGAGGATCATGGCCGATTTCCATAGCAGCGCGTGCGCAGGGAGGCCAGTCCGCGACGGCAGACCTCGACACGGGGGCCCTGCCCGAACATATAAGGGGCCGGAGAGCGACCACCGGACGGGGAAGAGAAAGACATGAACGACTGGATCGCGGAACTGACAGGCGTCCTCGAAGCCGGCGGGCGGACGGCGCTGGTCACCGTGGTCGCGACCCTGGGGTCGACCCCGCGCAAGGCGGGCACCAAGATGATCGTCACCGAGACGGGGATCGCCGGCACCATAGGCGGCGGCCAGCTGGAGTACGTGGCGATCCAGAAGGCCCGCGATCTGCTCTCGTCCGGCGGCGGGCCGGCGCTCGAGACCTTTCCCCTGGGGCCGCAGCTCGGCCAGTGCTGCGGCGGCAGCGCGCAGCTGCTGTTCGAGGCGCTCGACGGCGCGGCCCTCGCCTGGCTCACTCGCGCGGCCGAGCCCCTGGAGGCGGCGGAGCCGGCGGTCCTGCTGACCGGCGGCGGCGACCCGGGCAAGCAGGTCCTCAGCGGCACGGAGCTGCGGGAGTCGACCCTGGCCGGCCGCCTGAGCGCCGAGCGGAGCGTCCTGGTGCACGAGGAGGCGGACGGCGGCTTCTGGGTCGCCGAATGGCTTCACCGCCCGGCGCAGCCGCTCTTCCTGTTCGGGGCCGGCCACGTCGGCCGCGCCCTGGTGACGGCCCTCGCCCCCCTGCCCTTCCGGGTCACCTGGATCGACAGCCGCGCCGAGGCCTTTCCGCCGGAGCTGCCGGCCAACGCCACAGCCGAGCTCTGCGAGCCCCAGCGCTACGCGGTCGACCGGGCGCCGGCGGACTGCCTCTTCCTGGTCATGACTCACAGCCACGCGATCGACTTCGAGGTCTGCGAGGCGGTTCTGCGCCGCGGCGACGCGGCCTACCTCGGCCTGATCGGCTCGCGCAGCAAGCGCGCCCGCTTCCTCAGCCGGCTGACCGCCCGGGGCCTGCCCGCCGAGCGCCTCGAGTGCCCGATCGGCGTGCCCGGCATCGGCGGCAACGAGCCCGAGGTGATCGCGGCTTCGGTCGCGGCCGACCTGCTGCGCCGCGCCGAGGCCCTGCAGCAGGCCGCGCGGGAAATGGCCGAAGGCGCATGGTCCTCGACGGCCGGGCGCTGATGGGCCGCGCCGTCGCGCTGGCGGCGGCGCGCATGCGGGCGGGCCAGGGCGGCCCCTTCGGCGCCGTGATCGCCCGCGGCGGCGAGATCCTGGCCGAGGCCGGCAACCAGGTGACCTCGCTGAACGACCCGACGGCCCACGCCGAGGTCCAGGCGATCCGCGAGGCCTGCCGCAAGCTGGGCCGCTTCAGCCTAGAGGGCTGCGAGATCTACTGCAGCTGCGAGCCCTGCCCCATGTGCCTGGCGGCTATCTACTGGGCGCGGCTCGACCGGATCACCTACGCCAATACCCGCGAGGACGCCGCCGGCATCGGCTTCGACGACGCGGCGATCTACGGCGAGATCGCCAAGCGCCCCGCGGAGCGGAGCATCCCGATGCGGCACATGCCGCTCGACGAGGCGCGGCAAATTTTCGAGGAATGGCGGGATAAGCCAGACAAGATCATGTATTGATGGCGCGGGGCCGCCGCGACCGGGGGGAAACGCGGCGGCGGTTTGGGGAAGGAGCTCATGCGGATGCGGCGGGACGGCGGCACGCCCCAGCTCGAGCTGCGCGGCATCTCCAAGGCCTTCCCCGGCTGCCAGGCCAACGACGGTATCAGCCTCCGGGTCATGCCCGGCGAGATCCACGCCCTGCTCGGCGAGAACGGCGCCGGCAAGTCGACCCTGGTCAAGGTCATCTACGGCCTGCTGCAGCCGGACTCGGGGACGATCCACTGGGACGGCCGGCCGGTCGGCGGGCTCGACCCCAAGGCCGCGCGCGCGCTCGGCATCGGCATGGTGTTCCAGCACTTCACCCTGTTCGAGGCGCTGAGCGTGGCCGAGAACATCGCGCTCGGCCTGCCGGGCCGGCAGGACCTGGCGGCGCTCTCGGAACGGATCCGCGGGATCTCCGAGAGCTACGGCCTGCCGCTCGCCCCGGAGCGGGAGGTGCATGCGCTCTCGGTAGGCGAGCGCCAGCGGATCGAGATCGTCCGCTGCCTGCTGCAGGACCCCAGGCTGCTGATCATGGACGAGCCGACCTCGGTACTGACACCCCAGGAGGCCGAGCGCCTGTTCGAGACGCTGCACCGCCTGGCCAGCGAGGGCTGCGCGATCCTCTACATCAGCCACAAGCTGGAGGAGATCCGGACGCTGTGCCACCACGCGACGATCCTGCGCGCCGGCCGGGTGGTGGCCGAGTGCGACCCGACCCGAGAGTCGGCGCGCAACCTGGCGCAGATGATGATCGGCGAGGAGCTGCGGCCGCCGGCCCACAAGGCCGGCCAGAACCCGGGCGAGGCGCTCCTGACGGTGCGCGCCCTGAACGCACCGGCCACCGAGCGCTTCGGCGTCGCCCTGGAAGGGATCGCGCTCGAGGCCCGGGCCGGCGAAATCGTGGGCATCGCCGGGGTCGCCGGCAACGGCCAGAACGAGCTGATGGCGCTCTTGACCGGCGAGACCCGGGCGGCGGACGGTGAATCCGTGGTCATGCTCGGCCGCCCGGTCGGCCGCCGAGGCCCACGCGCCCGCCGCGCGCTGGGCGCCGCCTTCGTGCCGGAGCAGCGCCTCGGCCACGGCGCCGTGCCCGGCCTGACCCTGGCCGAGAACGCCTATCTCAGCGGCTACGCGCGCATGGGCCTGACCGCCGGCGGCCTGGTGCGCGCCGGCGCGCGCGACGCCTACGCCCGCCGCGTGATCGCGGACTACGACGTGCGCACCGCGGGCATCGAGGCCGACGCCGGCAGCCTGTCGGGCGGCAACCTTCAGAAGTTCATCGTCGGCCGGGAGATCCTGCAGGAGCCCCGCCTCATGATCGTCGCCCAGCCGACCTGGGGCCTGGACGCCGGCGCGGCCGCGGCGATCCACGCCGCCCTGGTTGCGCTGGCCGAGCGCGGCAGCGCAATCGTCGTGATCTCCCAGGACCTCGACGAGATCCTGGCGCTCAGCGACCGCTTCTTCGTCATGTCCGAAGGGCGGCTCTCCGCCAGCCTGGACCCGCGCGCCGTCTCGGTCGAGGAGATCGGCCTCTTGATGGGCGGCCTGCACGGCACCGAGCCGCTGCAAGCCGTTCCGACCCATGTTGCCGAGGCTTGAGCCCCGGGGCGAGGCCGCCCGCTGGCTGGTCTACGTCACGCCGGTCCTGGCGGTCGCGCTGACGGTCGCCAGCGGCCTGCTGCTGTTCGGCCTGATGGGGCGGGACCCGGTGCAGGCGGTCTACACCTTCTTCGTGGTCCCGGTCAGCACCGCCTACGGGCTTTCCGAGCTCTTCGTCAAGGCGACGCCCATCGTGCTCTGCGCCGTCGGCCTGGCGCTGGGCTTCCGGGCCAACGTCTGGAATATCGGCGCCGAGGGCCAGCTGACCCTGGGCGCGATCGCCGGCGGCGGCCTGGCGCTCTGGTTCCACGACGCCCAGTCCGTCTTTCTGCTGCCCGCCATGATGCTCGCGGGCATTCTCGGAGGCATGGCCTGGGCGGCGTTCCCCGCCTGGCTCAAGACCCGCTTCGACACCAACGAGATCCTTACCAGCCTGATGCTGACCTACGTCGCGACTCTGGCGCTGAGCACCCTGGTGCACGGCCCCTGGCGCGACCCCGAGGGCTACAACTTCCCCGAATCGCGCCTGTTCCACGATGCCGCCGTGCTGCCGATCATCTGGGAGGGCACGCGCCTCCACGTCGGGGCGCTGATCGCCCTGGCCGTCGTCGCGGCCGCCTGGGTCCTGCTCTCGCGGACGCTGATCGGCTTCCAGATCAAGGTGATTGGCGGCGCGCCCAAGGCCGCGGGCTTCGCCGGCTTCAGCCGCAAGGCCATGATCTGGCTGACCCTGCTGGCCGCCGGCGGGCTGGCCGGGCTGGCCGGCCTGTTCGAGGTCTCGGGCCCGATCGGCCAGCTGATGCCGACGGTCTCGCCGGGCTACGGCTTCACGGCGATCATCGTCGCCTTCCTGGGACGCCTCCATCCGCTGGGAATCCTGCTGGCCGGGCTGATCGTCGCGCTGTCCTACCTGGGCGGCGAGACGGTCCAGATCGAGCTCGGCCTGCCCCAGGCCGTGACCGGCGTGTTTCAGGGCCTGCTGCTGTTCTTCCTGCTGGCGAGCGACGTCCTGATTCGCTACCGGGTCCGCTTCGACCGGCCGAGCGCGGCGGCCGGCTCATGAGCGCCGAGCTGGCCTGGGTCGTGCCGACCCTGCTGACCGTGATCGGTGCCTCGACGCCGCTGCTGCTGGCCGGCCTGGGCGAGCTGGTGACCGAGAAGTCGGGCGTCCTCAACCTGGGCGTCGAGGGCATGATGCTGATCGGCGCCGTGGCCGCCTTCGCCGCCGGCGTCACGACCGGCAGCTGGATCCTGGCGATCCTGGCCGGCGCGCTGGCCGGCATGGGCCTCGCCTTCCTGTTCGGCGTGCTGACCCTGTCGCTGCTGGCCAACCAGGTGGCGACGGGCCTGGCGCTGACCATCTTCGGCATCGGCCTGAGCGCGCTGCTAGGCGCCGGCTTCGTCGGCACGCCCTACCCCGGCCTGCCCAAGCTGGACCTGCCGCTGCTCTCCGACCTGCCGGTCCTGGGCCCCCTGGTCTTCGGCCACGACCTGCTGGTCTACCTCTCGGTCCTGATGGTCGGCCTGGTCGCCTGGTTCCTGGCGCGGACCAAGGCGGGCCTGGTCTTGCGCGCGGTCGGCGAGAACCAGGAGGCGGCCCACGCCATCGGCTATCCGGTGATCGCCACCCGCTACCTCGCCGTGCTGTTCGGCGGGCTGATGAGCGGCCTGGGCGGCGCCTACCTCTCGCTCGCCTACACGCCCATGTGGGCCGAGAACATGACCGCGGGGCGCGGCTGGATCGCCCTGGCGTTGGTCGTGTTCTCGACCTGGAAGCCGGCGCGGGTGCTGCTCGGCGCCTATATTTTCGGCGGCGTCACCATCCTGCAGCTCCACGCCCAGGGGATCGGCATCGAGGTGCCCTCGCAGATCTTGTCGATGCTGCCTTATCTTGCGACCATCCTGGTGCTGGTGCTGATCTCCAGGGACAGCGCGCGCCTGCGGCTGAACGCGCCGGCCTGCCTGGGCAAGGTGTTCCACCCGGCGGCGTGAACAGGAACGTTCGAATAGGGGAGAGAGACATGTTCAAGAAATTCTCGGCGGCCTGCGCCTTCCTGGCCCTCGCGGCCGTTGCCGGACTCGCCGCCGCGCCGGCGGGCGCCGCCGATCCGATCAAGGTCGGCTTCGTCTACGTCGGTCCGATCGGCGATCACGGCTGGACCTACCGCCACGACGTCGGCCGCCTGGCGATCGAGGCGGCAATGGGCGACAAGGTCGAGACCACCTATGTCGAGAGCGTCAGCGAGGGCCCCGACGCGGAGCGGGTGATCCGCCAGCTGGCGTCGGGCGGCCACGACCTGATCTTCACCACCTCCTTCGGCTTCATGAACCCGACCGTCAAGGTGGCCAAGCGCTTTCCCAAGGTGAAGTTCGAGCACGCCACCGGCTACAAGCGGGCCGACAACGTGGCGACCTACATGGCGCGCTTCTACGAGGGCCGCTACATCGCCGGCATCGTGGCGGGCCACATGACCAAGTCCAACACCATCGGCTACATCGGGTCCTTCCCGATCCCCGAGGTGGTGCGCGGCATCAACGCCTTTATGCAGGGTATGCGCACGGTCAACCCCGAGGCCACGGTCAAGGTCGTCTGGGTCAACACCTGGTACGACCCGGGCAAGGAGGGCGACGCCGCCAAGGCGCTGATCGACCAGGGCGCCGACATCGTCCTGCAGCACACCGACTCGCCGGCGCCGCTGCAGGTCGCCGAGCAGCGCGGCGTCTACGGCGTCGGCCAGGCCTCCGACATGGTCGCCTTCGCGCCCAAAGCGCAGCTCACGGCGATCATCGACAACTGGGACGGCTACTACGTGGAGCGGGCCAAGGCGGTGGCCGACGGCACCTGGACCTCGGGCGACACCTGGGGCGGCCTGAACACCGGCATGGTCGAGATGGCGCCCTACAGCAAGGACATCCCGGCCGAGGTGGTGGCAAAGGCCGAGGCCGCCGAGGCCGCGATCAAGGCCGGCACGCTGCACCCCTTCCAGGGCCCGATCACGGGCCAGGACGGTACGCTGAAGGCGAAGGCCGGCGAGACCCTGAGCGACGAGGTGCTGCTCGGCATGGACTGGTACGTCGAGGGCGTCGAGGGCAGCATCCCGAAGTAGCGCGAACGAAAGCAAGGCGGCCGACGGGCGCTCGGTTCGGCCGCCCGGGAAGGGAGAGCTATGTTCCAAGACGAACGCGGCCACGCGATGACCACCGGGAGCGCCGAGGCGGCCAAGGCGCTCGACGGCGCGGTCCACGGCTTCCTGCACTGGAAGGCGGCGGTCATGCCGGACATCAAGGCGGCGCTGACGGCCGACCCCGACTTCGGCTTCGCCCAGGTGGTCAACGGCCTCTTGCTCCTCGGCGCCCGCAACGCCGCCTATGGCGGCAAGGTTGCTGAGTCCCTGGCCGTGGCCCAGGCCCGCGCCGCGGACATGACCGCGCGCGAGCGGCTCTACCTGAGCGCCATGGAAGCCGCCGCCGCGGGCCGCATCGCCGAGGCGGTCTCCTGCTACGAGCAGGTCCTGATAGACCACCCGACCGACCTGCTCGCCCAGCGGCTCAGCCAGATGGAGCTGTTCTGGCTCGGCGAGATGGCCTGGTCGGAGGACATCTCGGCGCGGGTCGCGCCCCACTGGAACGAGCGCGTGCCCGGCTACGGCATCCACCTGTCGTGCCGCGCCTTCGACCTGGAGGAGACCCACCGCTACGAAGAGGCGGAAAGGCTGGGGCGCCAGGCCGTGGAGATCGACCCGAGCGACGTCTGGGGCACCCACGCGGTCGCCCACGTCCTGATCATGCAGGGCCGCCACGACGAGGGCGTCGCCTGGCTGGACGGCCTCAAGGACAACTGGGGCGAGGCCAACCAGATGCAGCTGCATCTCTGGTGGCACCGCTGCCTGTTCCACCTGGAGCGGGGCGAGCCCGAGGCGGTGGTCGAGATCTACGACGCCTGGGTGCGCAACCGCGCGCATCCTCTGCTGAAGGCCGTGCCCGACCTCTACATCGACCTGCAGAACGGCGCCTCGATGCTGCTGCGCCTCGAGCTCGGCGGGATCGACGTGGGCGACCGCTGGGACGAGCTGGCCGAGATCGCCCTGGCGCGCCTCGACGACCACACCAGCGCCTTCACCAGCGCCCACTTCGCCGTGATCCTGGCCGCCGCCGGGCGCTTCGCCGAGGCCGCGCGGCTGATCGAGTCCATGCGCGCCTTCGCCGCCGACGACCAGGGCACCCTGGGACCGCGCTATCGGGCCGCGGTGATCCCGGCCGCGGAGGCCGCCGTCGCCCACCGCGAGGGCGACCACGCGGCGGTCATCGCCGCGCTCATGCCGGCCCGGCGCATGCTCTGGCAGATGGGCGGCAGCGACGCCCAGCGCGACCTCTTCTTCATGATCCTGGCCGATTCCCTGGCCAAGTCCGGGCGCGGCGACCTTCTCGCCGTCGTGATGCGCGACGTGGCGGCCGCCGGATTCGCGGACCCGGAAGGCCGCGCCGGCTACCGCGCGGCGGCTTGAGGCCGGTCCGTCAGAAGCGCTTCGGCCAGCAGCCGAGGCAGCGGGTGAAGGTAAAGCGCGCCGGCTCCATGACCAGGGTGTCGGCCGCCTCGTCGACGTTGCCGCTGATCGCGCTGAACGGCAGGGTGAGCACGAAGATCATCGAACCGACGATGGTGCCAACCAGGGAGATCGGCCGCACGAAGAGCCCGTCGAAGGCCATCCCCCCGGCGCCGCTGTCGTACTGGAGGCCCTGAGCGGAGAGCCCGCCGGTGGTCGAGAGGCTGACCTCCGAGGCGCTGGGGTCGTCCTGGTCCTGCGCCCGCCGCTCCCGTTCGACGGGGACGTAGTCTTCCATGCTTTGCACCTCCCACTGCCCGTCGGGTTGGCGGCAGGCGACACCGAAGGCGACGACCTCCTGGTCGGCGATGATGATGGTCTGCTGGAACTCGCGGCAGTCCTGCTCTTCCTCGGTTCTCTGGGCGGTCTGGGTCGTACGGGTCGGCGAGACGTCCTGATGGGGACCTTCGGCACGCACACCGTTCTCCGGAACGGCGCCGAGCGCGGCGCAGAAGAGACCCGCGGCGAAAAAGCGTCCGAGCTTTGGCATGGCTGATCTCCCCCGTTCTACCCCCGCCCCCGGCGCCGGAGCGTTAACCACGGCACCTTTTCGACCCCTCAATTCTAGAGCAATTCGGGGCCGAGGGGAATTGCGGCGCGCGCTCCCCGTTAACCTTCCTGGTCACCTCGGCCGTCAGCCGAGGATACCGCCGTCGTCGCGCGTGATGGCGATCACGGAGGAGCGCGGCGTCGTGTTGCCGCCGTCGGGGAAGTGGCTCTCGACGTCCTTTTCGCCCGGGTGCTGGATGCCGACGAAGAGCGTCCGGCGGTCGGCGCTCCAGGTGATGCCGGTGACCTCGCAGGCATTCGGCCCGACCATGAAGCGCTTGATTTCGCCGGTCTCCGGATCGCCGACCAGCATCTGGTTGTTGCCCATGCCAGCGAAGCCCTTGGCGTCGCTGTAGTTCCCGTCGGTCTGGATGTACAAGAGCCCGGTGGTATCGAAGCCGAGGCCGTCGGGCGAGTTGAACATGTTCTCGGGCGTGACGTTCTTCGACCCGGCGTTGGCGTCCTTGTGGACTGTCGGGTTGCCGCACATGACGAAGAGGTCCCAGTCGAAGCCCGCCGCCGCGTGGTCGCCCTGGTCCGGCATCCAGCGCACGATCTGGCCATAGAGGTTCTGCTTGCGCGGATTGGGGCCGCCGACCGGTGTCGGGTCGCCGCCCTTGTTCGGCTTCCTGCCCCGGTTCTTGTTGTTGGTCAGCGCGCAGTAGACCTCGGCCTTGCGCGGATTGGAGACGACCCACTCGGGCCGGTCCATGGTGGTGGCGCCGACCGCCGAGGCGGCCTGGCGCGTATGGATGCAGATCTCGGCCTGGCTGTTCATGCCGGTCGCCTCAGGCGTCAGCGCGATCCAGCGGCCTCGGCCATCGTCGTCGAACTTGGCGACGAAGAGCGTCCCGCTCTCCAGCAGGTCCCGGTTATCGCCGCCCACGGTGTAGCGGCCGTCGCTGACAAAGCGGTAGAGGAATTCGCCGCGCTCGTCGTCGCCAAGGTAGACCACGACCCGGCCGTCCGGCGCCACGACCAGCTCGGCGTTCTCGTGCTTGAAGCGGCCCAGGGCCGTGCGCTTCTTCGGCGTCGAGGCCGGATCGAAGGGATCGATCTCGACCACGTAACCGGCCCGGTTGGGCTCGTTGGGGTGCTTGGAGATGTCGAAGCGCTCGTCCGCCATCGCCCAGGCGTAGCCCCAGTCCTTGTTGCCGACGCCGTAACGGCTGAGCTCGGCGCTCGGCTCGTTGCTCTCGTCGCTGCTCGAGAAGTAGCCGTTGAAGTTCTCCTCGCAGGTCAGGTAGGTGCCCCAGGGCGTGCGCCCGTTGCCGCAGTTGTTCCAGGTGCCGAGCGACTTCGTGCCCGAAGGATCGGCCGCGGTCTTGAGCAGGGCGTGGCCGCGCGCCGGGCCGGTGATCTCCATCGGCGAGTCGGCCGTGATCTTACGGTTGAAGGGCGAGTCCTTGACGATCGACCAGCGGCCGTCCTTCCGGGCGATCTCGAAGACGCTGACGCCGTGGGCCGCCTTGCCCTTGCGCACGTCGTCCACGGTCTCCGGCAACTTGCTGTCGCGCGCGCCGTAGATGATGCTCCGGTTGGTGTACTCGCAGTTCACCGCCAGGATGTTGCGGCCGTCCTTGGTGAAGAGCGCCATGCCGTCGGTGTTGTCGCCGAAGGCCCGTTCCTGGCTCTCGCCCGTGCCGCGCGTGGCGTGATCGAATTCCACGCCGTCGGACCAGAGCGGGTCGCCCCAGCGGGCGACGATCTGCCAACTGTAACCCTCGGGCAGAGTGACCGTGTCCAGGCCGTTGGCGGCCACGGCCTCGAAGCCGAGGCGGCTCGCCGCGCGCGCCGAGACCGGCGTCAGCGCCGAGGAGCCGAGCACGAAGGCGCCGAGCCCGAAAGCCGCGCCCCTGGCGAGGAAGCCACGGCGCGAGACGATATCGGCGAAGTCGGAGGTCTCCGGCCTCGGGTAGTTGATCTCGTCGAACTCGTCGAAGGAGACTTCATTACATCCCGTGCACGACATGCTTCCCTCCCCTTGTTTCGGAACTGGTCGGCGTGCGGCCCTCGAGCGATCTGCGACCCGCGCTGGTAATCCGCGGGGCGCGTCCGACCATGCTTTCAGGTATGATGCAAAGTCCTTGCAGCAATATGACGTTCGAGGCGCTTTGTTTCACCCCTTTTCGGCCGCCCTGGCGCCGCGGCAAGACGGACTCTCGGACCAGCGGATCAGGCCAACCGTGAATCAAGACTTCGCACCCTTGGAAGGTGGCTGCACCTGCGGCGCGGTGCGCTACCGCATGACCGGCCCGCCGATGTTCGTGCACTGCTGCCACTGCCGCTGGTGCCAGCGCGAGACCGGCTCGGCTTTCGTCATCAACGCGCTGATCGAGACGGATCGCCTGTCCCTGCTGCAGGGCCGGCCCGAGGCCGTGATGACGCCCTCGGAGAGCGGCAAAGGCCAGAAGATCCTGCGTTGCCCGGCCTGCAAGGTCGCGCTCTGGAGCCACTACGCCGGCGCCGGCAACGCCATCGCCTTCCTGCGCGTCGGCACCCTGGACGAGCCGGACCGGGTGCCGCCGGACATCCACATCTTCACGGCCTCGAAACAGCCCTGGGTTATCCTGCCGCCCGACATGCCGTCCGTGGACGCGTTCTACCGCCGGAGCGCGTACTGGCCCGAGGAAAGCCAGGCGCGGCGCCTGGCGGCGCTTGGATAGCGGGCCAAAGTAGATGTGCCTAGTCGGCGCCATCACCCTTCGACAGGCTCAGGGTAAGGGTAATATGTTTCAGACGCTCACCCTCATCCTGAGCTTGTCGAAGGATGACGTCGATCAAGAATTCCTAAGTCTTGCAGCCTGCTGAAGAAGTCCTCCAAGGCAGAACACACCCCATGACCAATCGCCCGCAGATTTACCTCGACTACCAGGCGACCACGCCGCTCGACCCGCGGGTGCGCGCGGCCATGGACGCGTTCCTGGACGGGGGCGGCGGCAATCCCCACTCGTCGACCCACCGCTACGGCTGGCAGGCGGCCCAGGCGCTCGACGCGGCGCGGCGCGAGGTCGCGGCGCTGATCGGCGCCGGTCCCGAGGAGATCCTCTTCACCTCGGGCGCGACCGAGGCCAACAACCTGGCGATCCTGGGCCACGCCGCGGCCGTGCCGGGCAAGCGCCACATCGTGACCTCGGCGATCGAGCACCCCTGCGTGCTCGGCGCCTGCCGCCACCTGGAAAGCCAGGGCTATGACCTGACCCTGCTGCCGGTGGATTCCGAGGGGCTGGTCGGCCCCGGGGCGCTCGAAGCCGCGCTCCGCCCGGAAACGGCGCTGGTCTCGGTCATGCTGGCCAACAACGAGATCGGCACGGTCCAGCCGGTAGCGGAGCTGGCTGCGCTCTGCCGGGCACGGGGCATCACCTTCCACACGGACGCGGCCCAGGCGGCCGGCAAGATCCCGGTCGACGTCGGGGCGCTCGGCGTCTCGCTGCTCAGCCTCTCGGCGCACAAGATGCACGGGCCCATGGGCGTGGGCGCGCTCTACCTGAGGACCGGCACCGCGCTGGCGCCGCGGAGCTTCGGCGGCGGTCAGGAGCGCGGCCTCAGGCCCGGCACCGTGCCGGTCTGGCTCGCCGTCGGCTTGGGCGCGGCGGCCAGGATCGCGCGCCAGGAACTCCCGGCGGAGGCGCCGGCGACGGAGGCGCTGCGCGACCGGCTGCTGGCGGGACTCCGGGCCCGAATCCCGGACCTGGCGGTCAACGGCGCGCTCGGCCCGCGCCTGCCCGGCAACCTCAACCTCCGCTGCCCCGGCGTCCACGGCGAGGACTGGCTGATCGCGGCCGAAGCCGTCGCCGCCTCGACCGGCTCCGCCTGCGGCTCGGGCAGTCAGGAGCCCTCCCACGTGCTCCAGGCCCTGGGGCTCGGCCCCGAGGAGGTCAACGCCTCGGTCCGCCTCGGGCTCGGCCGCTTCACGACGGAAGCCGATATCGACCGGGCGGTCGAGGCGCTGGGCGACGGGCTCGCCGCGCTCAGGACCGGGCACTCCGACGAGGATCTCAAGCGGGCCTGAAGGCTGCCGGCTATTTCTCGCCGCGCGCGCGGCCGCTATAACGGCGGGCGCAGGGGACGGCGGAACCGGAGGCGGCGAGAACGGGATGCAGAAGCGAGCACTCGGCAGAGGCGGCCCCGCCGTCTCGGCGATCGGTATCGGCGCCATGTCGTTCACGGCCTTCTACGGCCCGACCACCAAGGAGGCCTCCTTCGAGGTTTTGCGGACCGCGCTCGAGCTGGGCATCGATCATATCGATACCTCGAACGTCTACGGCCGGGGCCTGTCGGAAGAGGTGATCGGCGCGTTCCTGTCCGAGCACGGCGGCCCCTCGCCTTTCACGATCGCCACCAAGGCCGGAATCACCCGCGACCCCGATACGGGAAAGCGCTGCTTCGACAACTCGCCGGCCCATCTGGAAGGCGAACTGGACGGCAGCCTGAAGCGCCTCGGGTTGGACTCCGTCGACCTCTTCTACGTCCACCGTCGCGAAGCGAGCCGCCCGATCGAGGAGGTCACGGAGACGCTGGCCGGCCTGGTCAAGGCGGGCAAGGCCAGAAGCATCGGGTTCTCGGAGATCGCGCCCGCCTCGCTCCGCCGGGCATCCGCCGTGCGCCCCGTCGCGGCCGTCCAGTCGGAGTATTCCCTATCGACCCGGTCGCCGGAGGTGGGCCTGGTGCAGAACTGCGCGGACCTTGGGACCGCGCTCGTCGCCTTCTCGCCGGTCGGCCGCGGGCTGCTGACCGACCGGCCGCCGAGCCCCGACAGCGTCGCCCAGTCGGACTTCCTGAAAGTGAACCCGCGCTTCAACGGCGAGAACCTGCCCGCGAACCTGCGGCAGAGCGACAGGTTCCGCGCGCTCGCCGCCGAGATGGGAACCAGCGCGGCGGCGCTCGCGATCGCCTGGCTGCTGCATCGGGGGCCCCACGTCATCCCGATCCCGGGGACCCGCTCCCCGGCGCACCTGCGGGAGCTCGCCGCCGGCACCCAACTCGGCCTTTCCGACGCGGACCTGGCGCGGGTCGAGCAAGCGCTGCCGATCGGATGGGCCCAGGGCGACCGCTACTCCGAGGCCCAGTGGATCGGCCCGGAGCGTTTCGCCTGAAGCGCGCCGCATCCTAGGGCGGATCATGCTCTAGCAGGGTGCTGAGAAAGTGCCTAGCCGGCACCAACACCCTTCGACAGGCTCAGGGTGAGGGCGAAATGTTTCAGCCACTCACCCTCATCCTGAGCTTGTCGAAGGATGAGGGTGATCAAGGGCTCAGGCGTTTTTCAGCACCCTGCTAGCTCGTTCAATCATCCCATCGCCCTCAAGGTCTGCTATCGAGAAGTGAGTGTCCACCGCGGGCGCGGCCGGTGCCGTGGCGCCGCGCGCCCGGCATTCTCGCCGATCCCAGGCTTATAATGCCGGTGCCCCTCGTTCCGGGATGCCGGCGAAACGACAAGAGGGGAGACTTCTCATGATCCGACTTCGCGGCTTCGCCATGCTCGTCAACTGCGTCCTGCCTGTCTTGTTCGTCGCGGGGATCGGCTGGGCCTCCACCGCGCTCTGGACAGCGATCGAGACCGAGTTGAGGCCGCCCGTCACCCAGCTCATCGCGGACGCCGAGAACCTGGCCGGTCACGCCCGCACCGCTGCGATAAGCGTCGAGAAAGGCACCCAGATCGTGCGGGCCGAGGCTGCAAAAGTCCAAAACAGCGTCACGGCAATCGTCGAACCGCTGACCTCGTTCAGGATCAACGTTCCGGCCTTCAACGTGCCGTTCCTGAACCTAAAACAGTGCAAGCCGAACCTGAAGATCAAGGAGAAGCTCAACATCGGCTCCTGCTTTCCGAAGGTGAACGTGCTGGCCAAGGTCAACAGGAACATCAATGACGGTCTCAAAAAGGCCTTCGCCAAGCCGCGAGCCGAGTTCGCAAAGATCTCTGCCTCGATCGAGCGGGCGCAGGACGAGTTCGACAAGCTGCGCCCGCTGGCCGACGCCTTCCGCGCCCAGGCGGCCCAGTTCGAGGCCCGTGCGGCGGGCCTCGCCGCCTCCCGCGACCGGATCGCCACGCGCATCGGCGGGATCGCCCGGGTCGCCGGTTATGCGCTGGGCGCGCTCAGCCTCTGGGCGGTGCTCAGCTACCTGCTCTGGATCCAGGACCGACTCGCCATCGGGTGGCACATGCTGCGCCACGGCACCCGGCCCTGAGCCGCTTCACTGGCAGCCCGGCCGTGGTCCGGTAAACTGACTGCGAAGCAAGGATAAGGAGAATTGGCTAATGGCAAAGATTGCGTTCCTGGGGCTCGGAAAGATGGGCAGCGGCATGGCCGGCTGCCTGCTCGGGGCGGGACACGAGCTCCGGGTCTGGAACCGCTCGGCGGAGAGAGCGGAGCCCCTGGCGGCTAAGGGCGCCAGGATCGCGGCCTCGCCCGCCGAGGCGGCGGCCGGGGCCGACGCCGTCTTCTCCATGGTGGCCGACGACGAGGCCTCGGAACGCCTGTGGCTCGCCGAGGACGGCGCTCTTTCCACGGCGTCGGATGCGCTCGCCATCGAGTGCAGCACGATCTCGCACGAGCACGTCGGCCGCCTGGCCGAGGCGGCGGCCGCGCGCGGCTGCGCCTATCTGGACTGCCCGGTCAACGGTCCGCCCTCGGCCGCGGCCTCCGGCGACCTGATCCTGCTGGTCGGGGCGGCCCAGGAGGACCTGGAACGGGCGCGGCCCATGCTGGAGGCGGTCTCGGCCTCGATCCTGCACTTCGGCCCCGTCGGCACGGGCACCGCCTTCAAGCTGATCAACAACCTGCTGGGCGCCGTGCACATCGCCTCGATCGCCGAGGCGGCGCACCTCGCGCGCAAGCTGAAGCTCGACACGGAAACGCTGATCGCGGCGGTCG
Source organism: Kiloniellales bacterium (assembly GCA_030064845.1). Taxonomy (NCBI): domain Bacteria; kingdom Pseudomonadati; phylum Pseudomonadota; class Alphaproteobacteria; order Rhodospirillales; species Kiloniellales bacterium. The sequence goes on along the minus strand of JASJEC010000047.1, from coordinate 4,481 downwards.
AGACCGGGCCCTGCGCCAGCCCCCACGTCAAGCGCATGATCCGGCCCATGGCCGAGGGCCGCCTCGCCGATCAGTTCGGCCTCGCCATCGGCCTGAGGGAGAAGGACTCGCGCTATTGCCTCGGCATGGCGGAAGCGTTCCAGACCGGCCTGTCGGTCGGCGAGGCCGCCTACGCCTGGTACCGGCTGGCCGCGGAGACCCTGGCCGACCATGACGATTCCGCCATGCTCCAGGTCGCGACCGAGCACAACGGCAAGCTGCCGGGGCGGTAATGCTTAGGACATTGGAATCGTGCTGCGATTGCTACATGGACCGCGAGATGACAATCTCCTACAAATTCTTGGTCATCGGATTTTGTGGGGCCGAATTTCTAGGGATTCGGAAGACGGTGCATGATGCAAGCCAGTAGCCAGCAAGAGTGCGCGCCCAGCGCGACCTTCATTATCCTCAGCTATGCACGCCCACAGAACATCCAACGTATGCTGGACGCCATCGTCAATGCCCGGTCATGTGGCCGAATCATTCTTAGTAACAACAATCCCGAGATCAATATCCTGAATTATATCGACCCCTCACCGGAGGTTCTGGAGGTCGTGCAACAGACCGAAAGGTGGGAGCCGGTTAAACGTTGGTGTATCGCCAGGGAATGCGGAGGCGAGTATTTCGTTTGCATCGATGACGACCTTTTTCTGACCTCAAAACAGATCGATATGCTGGTGGACCAGATCGTCGCCGAGCCCAGAGTTCCGCACGGAGTCTGGGGGGAAAAGATCACAGTCGAGGGCGGGGGATTCAAACTGGAGAGAGGTTTGTTCAACTACTCCGGGGAGGTGGATGTGTTAAACCGCGCCTATGCCTTCACCCGAAGTCACGTCCGGCGGATCTTCGATCTCATGGCCTACCTTGGGGTTGAGGATCCAAGGACACTAGGCCGGGGTGACGACATTCTGCTGAGCTTTTCGGGCACGGGGCGACCCCAGTGCCACGACCTGGGGCCGCTCGAAAACTGCCCGACCTCTAATCAGAAGGGCATCGCCCTCTGGCGAGAGGAAGGTTTCTATCAGGAGCGACTCAAGAAGTTCCAGCGTTTGCATCGTCTTAGGCAACATGAAAAGCTCTCCGCCCAGGGGGCTCAGGCTGGCGGTGTGCGGTACTCTTGATCAAGACTCGCCCGCGCTCGATATGCGGCTGAAGTTGCTCTTCAGCACTCATTCCGCAAATTTTCGCCCAAAAATGTACCGCCCATCGATGACGGCTAAGATCCTGTAATGCCTTTGAAGGTGAACATTTAGCATTCGACGTGCTTCAGGCTTGTCAGACAGGTACCATTCACGATGCTTTTTCACGATGAATGTCGGTTTGTTTTTAAGCACCCTTGCCATTTCGCTGTTTGTCGATGCGCCTCGCCCAGCGAAGGATTCCAGTATGAACTCCTTCGCGATGTTGGACGGGTGCGTCGTAGCCCTTGTCAGGGGCTTTGTTTCGGTAAGCCAGTAAACAATATGGTCGGTCATCAAGTACACTGGCTTCTTGTCAGGATTCGCTTCCTTGAGGAAAGCCGATATCTTGAATGCCGGCCCAAACATAAGTGGCTGCCCCGAAGCCCAGCGTTCAGCAACGTGCCAGTATGGCAGCGCTAAGGATCTTAAAGAAACAAGGACGGTCAACACAAAAACCAGGAGAACTGGAAGACGGTAACGTGCGATCGCCAGGCGGTCGATAAAAGCGCCGGCAATGAGCGAAAAAAAGGGGACAACTTGAATCAGGTAGTGTTGATGTGCAGCGCCGCTTGATACAACGGAGTAGGCAGTTCCGAATAGAAAAACGCCGATCAGAATTATGCCCTGCCTTTGCTCGTCAGAAAGCTGGCTTCGGATACTTACTAACCAAATGGTTCCGGCCAGAAAAGTCACCCAAAGGGCTCCATTTGTGCTGAACCCATTCTCTACCAGCAATTGGAGACCCTCGAGAAACGTGTAACCTGATCCGCTATAGTTCAGCGGGGCCAAGAAGACCGATGAGATCCACAAATCGCTGTGCCCAAGCACTAAATAGGGGAAAAACAGCAACGTTACTGGAAAAAATCCACCCAGAACATAGGCGCAAAGTCCGGCATAAAAGTTGGAATTTGAGCGCCGGATCATATTAATCGCCAAATAGAAGCCGACCAGTACGGCGACATAAGCCAGGTTCAATCGAATCATGGCCGCCGCGGAAATAAGAAAACCGGCTGCGAACAATACGCTGATCGTATGTTTCTTCTCGCATAGGAGAGCTAGTGCGCCAACTAAAGGAAGCATTGCGATCGTTTCGGTCATGGTGGCCTGACCCGACCGCGTCATGCTGACAAATACAATGCATAAAATGGCAGCGAGGAATCCTGCCCTGCGATTCCAGATGGATTTTCCAACCAGATAAATTAAGAAAGCCGTTCCTGTTAGGAAGACTAGGCCACCAATTCGTACAGAAACTATACTGTCCCCAAAAACACCGATAATCAACGCAAAAGTGACAAACGATAAGGGAGGCTTGATGTCCCATAGCTCCAGATACGGCAGCCTTCCATCCAATATGTTTTGCCCCATTAAAATGAGAGTGCTCTCGTCCCAATCTACAACGGCTGGAAAGAAGAATGGCAGTCTTACGACGACGGTCACGGCCAGCAATAGGATGAATACGGACACATCAGATGAAGGCCTCATGCTTCTTTGAACAACATCTGTCAATCCGGCCATCCTCGAGATGCCTCCCCGCGCTGCATTACCCCAGTTTTAGACAATAAGCGCCTCTCCTAGTGCGCGGAACTTTTTAGGGTTGAGTGAGTAGAAAGTGGCGATGAGAATTGCAAGGCCCAACTGGTTTGGATTTCTTCCTGGTAGAGCTTCGACCAAGCGTAGCTTCTTCGACAAGTCGACTGGCCGTATCTCATGCCGAATGTTCAGCAAAAGTTACATATCATAAAGCGACCTGCACATATGACTTTTGAGAATACAAGGCGGTATATGCTGCGCCGCACGCACCCGACGTCATTGCGCACCCTGAGGCGGTCGCGACACTGAGGCAGACGTCTCAAACTGTTCCTTTTCCATTTGAGCGAGCTCCGAGGGGGCAGCATCATTCAATAAATAAAGTGGCCGGCCTTTCGATTCGTTGAATAAACGACCCAGATACTCGCCCATAACTCCCAAGACAACCATTTGGACGCCGCCCAAGAACAGGATGACCACCATCATTGATGGCCAGCCTTGTACGGGATCACCAAAGATAATTGTTTTTATGATGATCCACACACCGCCCAAGAAGGCCAGTAAAGCAATGAGCAGGCCCATGTAGCTGGACAGACGAAGCGGTGCGGTAGTAGCCGAGGTGATGCCTTCTATGGCCAAGTTCCACAGCTTCCAATAGTTCCACTTTGTGTTACCGGCATAGCGTCGATCTCGATCATAAGCGATTGCCTCTTGGCTGAAGCCGACCCACGCAAAAATACCCTTCATGAAACGATGGCGTTCGCGAAGCCTTTTGACGCCTTCCACCGCCCGGCGGCTGAGCAGCCGAAAATCTCCCGTATCTGGGGGAATCGGCACTTCGCCGACGCGAAGCATCAACTTGTAGAAAAGTACCGCAGTTACTTTCTTCAGCCACGCGTCGTCCGCTCTCGTCTTGCGCTTGGCATAAACGACGTCGACACCTCTTTCGCGCCAAGGTGCGATCAGCTCTGGAATAAGCTCTGGCGGGTCCTGTAGGTCGGCATCGATCACGACGACGGCATCCCCGATAGAATGATCGATGCCGGCCGTGAGCGCGATTTCCTTTCCAAAGTTTCGGCTAAGATCGAGCACCGTGACCCGCGGATCCCCTTCCCTCAAGCGATAGAGTGTTTCGAGCGTCGTATCCCGGCTACCGTCGTTGACGTAGACGATCTCGGACCGAAGCGGTAACTGCTCCAGAACCGCCGTCAGCCGTTGGTGAAATGTCTCAAGGACGGCTTCTTCGTTATAGGCAGGAACAACAATCGAAACCGAGGAACGGCTTGTTGCATCCAGGCATCCGAAGGCTTCCATGGCGGTTCATATAGCACTTTCCATCGGATGGCCGCAAAAGGATAGAGTTCCCCGGCGGTGATGAGACGGTGCTACACGCGACACGATCTTCGGGGTCCTTTGAGGAACATTCGATTTATCCTCCGCGCTCGGCGTTTCATCGCTCAATACTCTGCGATCACCATACCGCCGTTCGGTCCTGCGAGTTCCACATCGCCGCGCGCCCCGCCATGCTCCAGGTCACGACCGAGCACAACGGCAAGCTACCCGGGCGGTGACTTTCAGCTGCGGGGCGGCTCCGACCGTCAGGAGCAGCCGGGGCCGAAGCTGGTGCCGTCGTCCGCCGAAGCGCACCAGCTCCCGGCGTGGCCGCTCGCATGAAGGCGGTGCAGTGTCTCGCCGATCAGTTCCGCGCTGTAGGAGAACTGCTCGAGATTCTCC
>JASJEC010000046.1 GCA_030064845.1 Kiloniellales bacterium | reverse complement strand
GGTGACCAGGCTTCGCCCGCGGGCCATACGCTGGGCCTGGCCGAGCATACTCTCCATGGTGCTGATGGCCGGCGTGATCCTGGTCGTCGTCATCCTCATGCTGCGTCGGATCACCCGTCCACTGACCGCGCTGTCCCTGGCCGCCGAGCGTCTTGGCCGCGGCGAGTCCGTGGATCCCCTGCCGGAGACCGGTCCTCGCGAGATCCGGCAGAGCACCGCGGCCTTCAATCAGATGCAGGAACGTCTTTCCCGCTTCATCCGTGACCGCACTACGCTGCTGGCGGCGATCAGCCACGACCTGCGCACGCCGATCACGTCGCTGCGTCTGCGTGCGGAGCTGGTGGACGACCCGGAGACCCGGGAGAAGCTCCTGGACACACTAGAGGAAATGCAGCGCATGACCGAGGCGACCCTGGCCTTCGCCCGCGAGGAGGCCTCCGAGGAGGCGACCCGGCCGGTCGATCTGGCCGCGCTCGTCGAGAGCCTCTGCGCCGACTTCGCCGACATGGGCAAGCCCGTCACCTTCTCGGGCGCGGGCAAGACCCCCTATGCCTGCCGTCCGACCGGCCTGAAGCGCGCACTCAGGAACCTGATCGAGAACGCCTTCACCTACGGCGAGCGGGCAGGGGTCTCGCTCGAGTCTGCGCCCGAGGGCCACAGGATCCGGATCGAGGACGACGGCCCCGGCATCCCGGAGGCGGAGATCGAAAAGGTCTTCGCCCCCTTTGTCCGGCTCGAGGAATCCCGCAGCCGCGAAACCGGCGGGATCGGACTGGGGCTGGCGATCGCCCGCTCCATCGTCCGCGCCCACGGCGGCGAGCTTACCCTGGAGAACAGCCCGGAGGGCGGCCTGCGCGCCAGCGTGTTCCTGCCGAAAGACTAGCGGGGGAAGCTCGGGCGGCCGGGGCGTGGATCGTCCGCAGATGGCCGCGCAATCCGGGCCCAGCCAGCGTTGCCTTAGCCGCCGTCGGTCTTCTTCGTGGCCTGCCAGGCCTCTTCCATCGCCTCGAGCGGGACGTCCTTCAGGCCCTCGGGAAAGGTCGCCTCGACCTGCTGGAAGCGGCCTTCGAACTTGCGGTTGGTGCCGCGCAGCGCCTCTTCGGGGTCGATGCCCAGGTGACGCGCCAGGTTGGCCACGGCGAAGAGCAGGTCGCCGACCTCGTCGGTCAGCCGCCCGGCGTCCGAGCCGTTCTCTATTTCCTTTTTAACTTCAGAGAGTTCTTCGTCGATCTTGGCAAAGACCTGAGCCGCCTCTGGCCAGTCGAAGCCGACCCTGGCGGCGCGCTTCTGCAGCTTTTCGGCGCGGGTCAGGGCGGGCAGGGCGAGGGCGACCCCGTCGAGCACGCTGGCCGCACGGCCTTCGGCCGCGGCCTTGCCGTCGCGTTCCTTCGCTTTGGCCTCTTCCCAGTTCGCGGTCTGCGCGGCGGCCGATCCGACCTCGTCGTCGCCGAAGACGTGGGGGTGGCGGCGGATCATCTTGTCGGCGATCGTCGCGGCCACGGCCTCGAAATCGAAGGCGCCGGCCTCCTCGGCCATGCGCGCGTGGTAGACCACCTGCAGCAGCAGGTCGCCGAGCTCCTCGCGCAGCGCCGGCATGTCGGCGCGGGCGATCGCGTCGGCCACCTCGTAGGCCTCTTCGATGGTGTAGGGCGCAATGGTCTCGAAGCTCTGCTCGATGTCCCAGGGACAGCCGCTTTCCGGATCGCGCAGCCGCGCCATCACCTCGATCAGCAGGGCGGTCTTGGGGCAGGTCAGGGCGCTCATGATGGCCGGGAGAATACAGATGCCGCGCCGCCCGGCAAGCCGGACCCTTGATGCAAGGGACCGATGCGCGTTAAGTGGACCGAAGGGCAGGGAGGAACCGCAACCTTGAGCGATCCGCTGATCAAGTTCCATCAGGTCATCCCCGGCGCGCCCGCGCCGCGGCGCGCGGATCCGACCCTACTCGGCTCGATCCCGCTGCGCGCCCACCAGTTCTGCGAGCCCTTCATCGCGGCCTCCGGCTTCGGCTGGTACCTCTATCCGCCGATCGACTTCTCTCTGATGTGGGACGGCACCGCCATCGTCTGGCGGCCCCGCGGCGAACAGCGTTGGCGCGTCCTGGAGACCGCGGCCGTGCCCGGCTTCCCGGAACATTACCAGGCCGCGGCGCCCCAGGACGGGTCGGCGCCCAATCCTTTTCCTTTCCTCATCGCCATCCGGGAGCCCGGAATCATTCAGCTCTGGACCGGCTGCATGGCGCGCACGCGCGAGGGCTGGGTCAGCCTGGTGCGCGCGCCGGCCAACCTGCCGGGCAAGGCGGGCTACGAGGTGCTCGAAGGAATCGTCGAGACCGACTGGTGGTTCGGGCCGATCTTCGCCAACCTCAGGCTCTACCAGACGGGCTATCCCGTGCGCCTGCAGAGAGGCCAGCCGCTGTTCCAGCTACAGGCGATTCCCCGCGAGGCCCTGGACGACAAGGCGCTCAACGACTTCGAGGTGCTCGAGGGCCTGGAGCACTTCACATCGCGGGAATGGGAAGACCTCTCCAAGGCGGTCAGGCTGCGCGGCGAGAGCGACGACAAGGCCGGCGGCTACCGCCGCGAGGTTCGCCGCCGGCGCAAGGAACGAGAAGGCTCAGACCCGGAGAAGGGCTGAAGGAGCGCCTGCCCCAGGCCGCTCCAGTTCGCGTATAATATATATTATGAGAAATATTGTCGGATGGCTCAGAGAGAGCCCCGCGGTCGGAACGCGGTCCTTGCGACCGCTGGAACTTGGGTTTGCCGAACACGACGGCCTCACCTACACAGATGCCTCATGGACCGCGCGCAAGGAAGCAAACCCGGGAACGCCATCAGGATCGTCGGTCGCGATTCGCTCGGCCGTCACCGCATGCTGAGCGCGGACATGGAAGCGCGACAGATCGAGGCCGTCGGGTCGCTGGTTGCCGGCGCCTTGGCCGAGGTTCGTCCAGAGGCCGCCGAACGCGCCCGAAACGCCGTCACGGCCTTCTACGCGCTCTACGATGAACGGCCGGTCGAGGACAACAAGGGCGGCAGCGGCTTCAACGACAGCCTCTGGCTCTTCGTCGTGGCGTCCGTGCTGCAGCTCGAGGTCATCGTCGAGAGCGGCGTGTTCAAGGGCCACTCGACCTGGCTGCTGCGCCGGGCCTGTCCCGAGGCCGAGATCCACTGTTTCGATCCGGAACTCGGCAACCTGGTCTACCGCGACCCCGGAGCGCGCTATCACGCCGGCGACTGGACCGAGGTCGAGATCGCCGTGACGGGCCGCCGGTCCCTGGCCTTCTTCGACGACCACATGGATCAGGGCCGCCGCGTGCTCGAGGCCCAGGAGCGCGGATTCCGTCATCTGCTGTTCGATGACAACTTCCCGGCCATGAACCTCTACGCCACGGGCCACCCGCCGCTGCCCAGCCTCGCCATGATCTTCGACGAGAGCCTGCCTGAAGCGGCCGAGCTTTCCTGGGTGCGCAACGGCAAGGTCTACGAAGCCACGCTCGACATGACCGCAAGAAAACGGGTTAAGTCATTGATTAAATTATATTTCATACTCCCGGACTTGGCGCCGATGACGCGCTACAGCCCGGGCTCTGGTCTTACGCTCGTAAAGCTGTTTGACTAAGGCCCGTGTGGGGGCAAGGAGCAACGGGCCGCGGCGGTAACGCGCGCCGGGAAAAGCAGGGAGTCCGTCACTTGGTGCCAAATAGGATTCGCCGGATCGGCTTTCCGGGACTGGCCGCCGTGGCCGTTCTGCTGGCCCTGACGCAGGTCGCCGGCGCCGCGGTCGAGGTCTACGAATCTCCGGCGGCACCCACCGACCTCCAGCTGCGCGAGACGCCCTTTTTCGCCGAGCAGGTCTCGGCGCGCGCCCTGCCCCCGGTATCGGCCCGCCTGCCCCGCGAGCCCCACTTCACCGCCCTTCCCGACGGTCCCGGGCGCCCCGGCGGTGAGTTGAAGATGCTGATCGGGCGGAGCAAGGACACACGCCTCCTGTCGGTCTACGGCTACGCCAGGCTGGTCGGCTACGACGCGAACCTTGAACTGGTGCCCGACATCCTCACCCGGGTCGAGGTGCGCGACGGCCGCGATTTCATCTTCACCCTGCGCAAGGGCCACCGCTGGTCAGACGGCGAGCCCTTCACATCGGCGGACTTCCGCTTCTACTGGGATCACGTCGCCAACAACGAGGCGCTGTCGCCGACCGGGCCGCCCCGGGTGCTCCTGGTCGACGGCGAGCCGCCCGAGGTGGAAACGCCGAACGAGGTGACCGTTCGCTACACCTGGTCCAAGCCCAATCCCTTCTTCCTGATCGCGCTGGCCGGCGCGCGGCCGCTCTTCATCCATCAGCCGGCCCACTATCTGAAGCAGTTCCATGGCGATTTCGCCGAGGAAGAGGCGCTGGCCGCCAAGCTGAAGGCCTCGAAGGCGCGCAACTGGGCGGCGCTCTACCGCCGCAACGCCCGCCAGTACCGCTTCAACAACCCCGACCTGCCGACCCTGCAGCCCTGGGTCAACACCACGGCCCCGCCGTCCCAGCGCTTCGTGGCGGTGCGCAACCCCTTCTATCATCGGGTCGACCAGAAGGGTCAGCAACTGCCCTACATAGACAAGGTGATCCTCCAGGTCGCGGGCGGTGCGCTGATCCCGGCCAAGACCGGCTCCGGCGACAGCGACCTCCAGGCCCGGGGGCTCTCCTTCAGCGACTACACCTTCCTGAAGGCGGCCGAAAAGCGCAGCGGCTACCACGTGCACTTGTGGCGCACGGTGCGGGGTTCCGCGGTCGCGCTCTATCCCAACCTCAACGTCAACGATCCGGTCTGGCGCGAGGTGGTGCGCGACGTCCGCTTCCGCCGCGCGCTGTCGCTCGCGACCGACCGGCACGAGCTCAACCAGGTGATCTATTTCGGCCTCGGTCTCGAGGGCAACCAGTCGATCCTGCCGGGCAGCGCCCTCTACAAGCCGAACTACCGGGGCTCCTACGCCGAGTTCGACCCCGACAAGGCCAACGCCCTGCTCGACGAGATGGGCCTGACCGAGCGCAACGGCGACGGACTGCGCCTGCTGCCCGACGGGCGGCCCATGGAGATCGTTGTCGAGACCGCCGGCGAGAACACCGAGGAGGTCGACCTTCTGGAGTTGATCCACGATTCCTGGCTCCAGGTCGGGATCAAGCTCTACAGCCGGCCGTCCCAGCGCGAGATGCTGCGCAACCGGGTGTTTGCCGGCGAGACCCTGATCACCATGTGGTTCGGCTACGAGAACGCGGTGCCGTCGGCCCAGATGAGCCCGGAGGAGTTCGCGCCGATCCATCAGCACAGCTATCACTGGCCGAAATGGGGCCAGTACCACGAGACCAGCGGCAAGGCGGGCGAGCCGGTCGACATGGCCGAGCCGAAAGAGCTGATGGCGCTCTACGACCAGTGGCGGAACGCCAGGTCGCGCGCAGAACAGGAAGCGGTCTGGCACAAGATGCTGAAGATCCACGCCGAGCAGGTCTACACGATCGGGCTCGTTGCCCAGATCCCGCAGCCCGTGGTGGTGTCGGACCAGCTGCGCAACGTGCCGGAGGAGGCGCTGTTCAACTGGGATCCCGGGGCCCAGTTCGGCATCTACCGGCCCGATACTTTCTGGCTCGATCAATAGCGCTGCCCATCTCAGGTCGAAGCGGCTCTCGGGGGACCGAATAGCCGACTTTTGACTCGTTGCCGTTCACGGTTAACTTCCTTAATATTTACCTCTTGTTAACCGAGACTATCGGGTTGCCCGTGTTCCTCACGGGCGGGGTATGGGGAATATTGGGAGGTCGTGATGCAGGTACGCAGAGCATCGGAGATCCTTTCGCTCGTGGCTTTCTCGGGCCTGGTCAGGGGGCCGTCTTGGGCCGAGCAGGTCTTCGACAAGCCGGAAGCGGAGGATGAAGGTGTTAATCCCGAGCCGCGGCGCCGGGAGCCCAGGTTCTTTCCGCCGGAGACGCCCTGCGAGGGCAGCTGCTGAAGCCCGGCGGCGGCAGGATCGCCCTGCCCGCCCCACCAGCGTGCGACCTAAAGCTCCAGGACCATGCCGTCGTAGCCCGGCTCGACGCCGGGCGGGCAGCGCGCGGCCAGGGTGGCGTAGTCGACCTGGTGGTTCATGTGGGTCAGCACGGCCCGCGCCGGCTTGACGCGCTCGATCCAGGAGAAGGTCAGCGCCGTGTGGGCGTGGGTCGGGTGGGGCTCGTCCCTCAGGCAGTCGACGATCCACAGCTCCACGCCCTCGAGCGCGGCGAAGGCGGCCTCGTCGAGCGCGACCACGTCGGTCGAGTAGGCGACCGGACCCAAGCGAAAGCCGAGGGTCGTCTCGTGGGGTCCGTGGCCCTGGACGAAGGGCCGGACCTCCAGGGAGCCGACCGTGAAGGCCCCGTCGATCACCCGGTCGGTCATGATCGGACGGTAGAGGCTCTCGGGATCGGCGCTCGAGGCGAAGGCATAGCCGAAGCGCTCGGTCAGGCGGGTCCGGGTCTTCACGTCCATGAAGGCGTCAATTGGCGCGCCCTCGTGGTAAGACAGCCAGCGCAGGTCGTCGAGACCGTGGCAATGGTCGCCGTGGGCGTGGGTGTAGAGCACGGCGTCCAGTCTGGTGATCCCGGCGTCGAGGATCTGGGCGCGCAGATCCGGCGAGGTGTCGATCAGGACCGCGGTGTCGCCTTCCTCGACCAGGATCGAGACGCGGCGGCGGCGATTTTTCGGGTTCGAAGGGTCGCAGGCGCCCCAGTAGCCGCCGGGCTCGCGCCCGGCCAGAGGCACGCCGCCCGAACCGCCGCAGCCCAGAACCGTGACCCTCATGCCGGGCCCGCGGCCTTCGCGAACAGCGCCTCGAAGTTCCGGGTCGTCGCCGCGGCCAGCTCTCCGGCGCCGACACCCTTGAGCTCGGCGAGCTTGGCGGCCGTGTGGCCGACGAAGGCGGGCTCGTTGCGCTTGCCCCGATGTGGCGCCGGGGCGAGGTAGGGCGAGTCGGTCTCGACCAGCAGCCGCTCCAGCGGCACCGCGGCCAGGGTCTCGCGCAGCTCGTCGGCCTTCTTGAAGGTGACGATCCCCGCGACCGAGATGTAGAAGCCCAGGTCGAGCGCCGCCTCGGCGAGGTTCGGACCGGCGGTGAAGCAGTGGATCACCCCCGGAAAAGCGCCCGCCGCGTGCTCTTCCCTCAGCACGCGGATCGTGTCCTCGTCGGCATCGCGGCTGTGCACGATCAACGGCAGGCCGGTTTCACGCGACGCGGCGATATGGGCCCGGAAGCTCGCCTCCTGCTCGGCCCGCGGCGAGTGCTCGTAGTAGAAGTCGAGACCGGTCTCGCCGATCCCGACCACCTTGGGGTCCGCGGCCAGCTCGATCAGCCGGTCGGGTGCCCCCTGCCCCTCCTCCTTCGCCTCGTGGGGATGCACCCCGACCGAGCAGAAGACGCCGTCGAAGCGTTCGGCGATCGCCCGGACCACGTCAAACTCCGAGAGCTTGGTGCAGATCGTGACCATGGTGCCGACCCCGGCCTCCCGAGCGCGCGCGACCACCGTCTCGAGGTCGCCGTCCTTCGCCAGGTAGTCGAGGTGGCAGTGGGAATCGACCAGGCTCATTCCGCCGCCTCTTCCTCGACGTGGCGCGGGAAGACGCCCTCGGGCTTGGGCAGCGGCGTGCCGGGCAGGAGCTGGTTGTCGAGCGACGCGAAGTCTCGCCGATCTCCGGGCACCGCCAGCTGGTCGAGCATCTTGGCCATGGAGTCCGGCATGACCGGCTGGGTCACGATCGCCAAATGCCGGATCGTCTCGGCCAGGACGTAGAGCACCGCGGCCATGCGGTCGGGATCGGTCTTGCGCAGGGCCCAGGGCGCCAGCTCGTCGATATAGCGGTTGGCCGCGCCGACCACGTCCCAGGTGGCTTCCAGGGCCTTGTGGAAGGCCTGGTCCGCGTAGGCCTCGCGCAGGCGCACCACGAGCCCCCTCGCCCGCCCGAGCAGCGCCTCGTCGGCCGGATCGAGCGGCCCGGGCTGCGGCACCTGGGCATCGCAGTTCTTGGCGATCATCGAGAGCACACGCTGGGCCAGGTTGCCGAAGTCGTTGGCCAGATCGCTGTTGATCCGCCCGACCATGGACTCGTGGCCGATGTAGCCGTCGGCACCGAAGGGGATCTCGCGCAGCAGGTAGTAGCGCACCTGGTCGAGCCCGTAGCGCTCCGCCAGGTCCTCGGCGCTCTCGACGTTGCCGAGCGACTTGGACATCTTCTGGCCCTTGTTCATCAGCCAGCCGTGGCCGAAGACCCGCTTGGGCGGCGCGATGCCCGCGCCCATCAGAAAGGCCGGCCAATAGACCGCGTGGAAGCGCAGAATGTCCTTGCCCACCATGTGAAGGTCGGCCGGCCAGTACTTTGAGAAATCGTCGCTTTCGACGTCTGGATAGCCGACCGCCGTGATGTAGTTGGTCAGCGCGTCGATCCAGACATACATGACGTGGTCCGGGTCGTCCGGCACCGGCACGCCCCACTTGAAGGTGGTCCGGCTGACCGAAAGGTCGTTCAGGCCGCCCTTGACGAAGGAGATCATCTCGTTGCGCCGGGTATCCGGCTGAATGAAGGTCGGGTTCTCCTCGTAGAAGGCCAGCAGCCGGTCCTGCCATGCCGACAGCCTGAAGAAGTAGGAGGGCTCCTCGACCCACTCGACCTCCGCGCCCGACGCCTTGGCGACCTTCTTACCGTCGACCTCTTCCAGCTCTTCCTCGCCGTAATAGGCCTCGTCGCGCACGGCGTACCAGCCCGAGTAGCTGCCCAGGTAGATCTCACCGTTGTCCCTCAGCTTGCGCCAGAGCGCCTGGCAGGCGCGCTTGTGGCGCTCCTCCGTGGTGCGGATGAAGTCGTCGTTCGAGTAGTTCATGTTGCGGGCCAGGTTGCGGAAGTTCTCGCTGACCCGGTCGACGTGCTGCTGCGGCGAGACGCCGGCCTGCTCGGCCGCCTTCTCGTTCTTCTGGCCGTGCTCGTCGGTACCGGTCAGGAACTTCACCTCGTGGCCGTCGAGGCGCATGAAGCGAGCCAGGACGTCGCAGGCAAGCGTGCAGTAGGCATGCCCCACATGGGGCACGTCGTTCACATAGTAGATCGGCGTCGTGACGTAGTACGGCGGCTTCGATGGCCCGGCCATGAACGGCTCCCGAATCGGCTGGAGGCTCGCCCGCCTATCTGGCGTCCCGCAACTCAGGCCGCAAGGGACTCAATTTCCAGGAATGCCGTAATCAGAACTTGCTTGCGGTCGAGATTGGCGCTTTCCGTGCGGGCGAAAAGACGGTCGAGGTTTTCCCATAGGGCCAGCCATTGTGCAAGGTTCCGGCGGCGCAGCAGCCGCTCCATCAAGGCGGTCTCGCCCGCGGTGAGCTCGGGCGGGACGCGGCCCTCGGCGGCGCCCCGAACCATGCGCGCGAGCCACCAGGTGAGCAGTCCGCTGACCGTCCGGAAAGCCGCCGGATCCTGGGCCCGTGCCGCCTTGTCGGCGAAGCCGTGGAGCGCCGCCACGTCGAGCCGCGGCAGCCCGTCGAGCAGCTTGAGCAGATCCCGGTAGAGCGCCAGGCCGCCGCTCTCGGCGAGCTCCAGCGCTCGCCCGATGCTGCCCTCGGCAAGGTGCGCGAGGATTCGCCGGTCGGCCTCGGCGACGTCGGGCGCGTAGCGCGCGAGCAGGCTCTCGACCAGTTCCTCGTCCAATGCCGCCAGTCCCAGTCGGCAGCAGCGCGAGTGCAGGGTCGGCAACAGGCGGCCGGGCGCGTGGGAGACCAGCAGGAGGAGGGTCCGCTGCGGCGGCTCCTCCAGCACCTTGAGGACTCCGTTGGCGGCATTGAGGTTCATGTCCTCGGCGCCGTCGACGATGACGATCCGCCAGCCGCCCCGGTCGGCGGTTTGGTGCAGGAAGTGCACGACGGGCCGCACCTCGTCCACCAGGATGGCCGTCCTGAGGCGCCCCCGCTTGGGATCGCGGCTCCGTTCCAGCACTTTGAGATCGGGGTGGGTCCCCGCCGCGACCATACGGAAGACCGGATCCTCCTCCGACAGCGCGAGACCCTCGGCGGTGTCGGCCGGCACATCGCCGAACAGGCCCGGGCCGTCGTTGGCCTCGTCGCCCGCGAGCAGAAAGCGCGCGAAGCGGTAGGCCAGGGTCGCCTTGCCGATGCCGCGCCGGCCGGCGAGCAGCCAGGCGTGCGGCAGGCGGCCGGACCTCTGCGCCGCCAGCAGGGTCCCCTCGGCCCGCTCCTGGCCGAGCAGGAGGGCGTTCTCGCGCGGCAGCGGAACGCTGCCGGAAGGCGCTTCTCCGGTCATGCCAGACCGAGCCTGAAATGCGCATCGAGGCAGTGCCGGACGGCGGCGTGCACGGCCTTCTCGTCGCCGGCCGCGTCGATCACCGCGCAGCGCTCCGGCGCCAGGCGGGCGATCTCCAGGAAGCCCGCGCGCAGGCGCTCGTGGACCGCCCGGTCCATGCGTTCGTAGCGGGTCTCCGCGCCGCCGTCGCCGTCGCGCCGCGCCGCCCGCCGGAGCCCCTGCTCCACCGGCAGGTCGAGGATCAGGGTCAGGTCCGGCGCGAAGTCGCCGACGACCAGCCGGTGCAGATCGGCGATGAGGCCCCGGTCGAGGCCCTGTCCGTAACCCTGGTAGGCCATGGTCGAATCGGCGAAGCGGTCGGAGATCACCCACTGGCCCTGGGCGAGGGCCGGCCGGACCCGCTTGGCCAGGTGCTCCCGTCGGGCCGCGTAGTGCAGCAGCGCTTCGGTCATGGGCTCCCAGCGTCCGACCGCACCGGAGACCAGGAGCGCGCGGATCTCCTCGGCGCCCGGACTGCCGCCCGGCTCGCGGGTTTCGACGACCTCGAGACCCTTTTCCTCCAGCGCCCGCGCGAGCAGGCTCACCTGGGTCGATTTGCCGGCCCCCTCCCCGCCTTCGAAGGTAATGAACTTGCCTCTGGAGCCGGCCGCCGTCATGGCCCGATCCTGACGCCAGGGCCGGGAGCGGTCAATTGCCGGGCGCCGGAGCGCCCTATTGGGCGCCCAGGATGAGCTGGCGCAGGCTGGCGGTGAAGCGGCCGAAGGGGCCGAGCTTGGGGACCTCGGCCCCTGCGAAGAGGGGAACCTCGACCGGCTCGGTCTCCGGCGCCGTGACCACCAGGGTGGCGATCTGGTCCCCCGCGGCCACCGGGGCCGGCACCGGCCCGTCGTAGCGAACCGAGACGGAGAGCTTCCGGCGCGCCTTGCGCGGCAGGGTGACGACGACGTCCTGGTCGAGCACCAGAGGCACCGACGCGCTCTCGCCCAGCCAGACCTCGGCCTCCTCGACCTGCTCGCCGGCTTTGAAGAGGGCGTAGTTGTCGAATTCGCGGAACGCCCAGGTCAGCAGCTTCTGCGACTCGCTGGACCGCTGCTTCATGCTGTTCAGGCCATTGATCACGAGGATCAGGCGGCGGTCCTTGCGGGTGGCTGAGCCGGTCAGCCCGTAGCCCGCCTCCTCCGTGTGCCCGGTCTTCAGCCCGTCGGCGCCCATGTTCTTGTAGAGCAGCGGATTGCGGTTGCCCTGGCGGATGTCGGTCCAGGTGAAGGTCGTCTCGGAATAGTAGCCGTAGTACTCGGGAAAGTTCTCGATGGTCTTCTGCGCCAGGGTCGCCAGGTCGCGCGCCGTCATCCGCTGATCGGGATGGGGCCAGCCGGTCGCGTTGACGAAGCTGCTGCCGTCGAGACCCAGCTCCCGCGCCTTGTCGTTCATCAGCCCGGCGAAGGCCTCCTCGCTGCCCGCCAGGCCCTCGGCCAGCACGATGCAGGCGTCGTTGCCGGACTGCACGATGACGCCGCGCAGCAGGTCCTCGACCCGGATCTCGTCGTTGACCGCCACGAACATCTTCGAGCCGCCCATGCGCCAGGCCTTCTCGCTGACCGGCAGCTTCTCGTCCAGGGTCAGGCGGCCGTCCTTGAGCGCCTCGAAGACCAGGTAGATCGTCATGATCTTGCTCATCGAGGCCGGCGGCATGGGAACGTCGGAGTCGCGCTCGAACAGGACGGCGCCGGTCGTCGTGTCGACGATCAAGGCTTCGCGCGCGGCCGTCTCGATCGCGGCCGCGGGAGCCGTCTGGGTCATGAGCAGCAGCAGGCCGAGGCTGATGAGCCGGCGGGGAAAGCAAAGGGTCGCGGAATGGGACATGGGGTTCTAGCTCACTGAACTGGGGATGTGCCGGAGAGGCGACGCGGCGGGGAGAGGCTGGGTACAGTGTAATCGCGGCGAAAATTGGCCGGACCGATGACCGATCTTTGGTGGGGCGCTAATCGACCATGATCCTCGCGTCCGTGATTCCCGCGCTGTGCAGCGCGTTGAGCACCCGGTCGGCGTGGTCAACGTCCTCCAGGGGCCCGAGGCGGACCCGGAAGAACCAGCGCTCGCCGACCTGGACCTGGGTCACGCCACTGCGGCCGTGGATGGAGAGGCGCCGGCTCAAGCGCGTCGCGTAGTCGCGCCGCAGGAAGGAGCCGGCCTGGACGTAGATGTTGCTCGGGGTGGCCCGCTCCTGGACGACTTCGCCGTCGGGCCAGGGCAACGCGGAGAACCGCGGCCGGGCGTTGGGGTCTGCTGCCCGCTCGGGCGGCGACTGGTCGCTCGGCAGGGCGGCCAGCTGCACGCCGGTCGGCGCGCCGGCGGCCTGGGACCGCGCCATGGCGCGGCGGTGGCGCCATAGGCCCGGCGGCCGCGGCGGCCCGACCCGGGCTTCCTTTACTGTCTCGTCCCCGGCGGCCGCAGCGACGGCCGCGCCGTTAACGGCTGGAGAGGCGGCCGATGCCGGCATGGGCTCGGAGGGCGGTTCGAGCGGAACCGCGCTGACGGCGATCGTCGGCGCCGCCCGGGGTCGCTCGGCGACCTGCGTCAGCCCCTGGGCGACGGCGGCAAGCGTGCGGCTCTCCTCCTCGAGGATCTCCACCCGCACCTTGGCCGTGCCCTGGCGCGTGAATCCAAGCAGGTCGGCGGACCGTTTGGACAGATCGATGATCCGGCCGCGCTTGAAGGGGCCGCGGTCGTTGAGACGGACCACGAGGGAGCGGCCGTTCTGCAGGTTCGTCACCCTGACGAGGCTGGGCATCGGCAGGGTGCGGTGCGCGGCGGTCAGCGCGTCCTGGTCGTAGATCTCGCCGTTGGCCGTCTTCTTGCCGTGAAAGCCCGGGCCGTACCACGACGCGATACCGGTCTCGACATAGTCATAGTCGACCTTCGGGTAGTACCAAATGCCGTCGATCCGATAGGGCCGCCCGACCTTGTACTTGCCGATCGCGCGGTCCCCGCCGAGCGCAGCGGCGTGCGGGCCCAATCCGGCGCCGGATGTCCCGCCCTCCGGGGCGCAGGCAGCAAGCAAGAAGCATAGCGCCAGGGCGCCTGCCTTGGTGAGGGCGGAAGGGATCATGTAGGACGGCTTCATCAACCGCAGCGGACTGACCGTAGACAGTGTCTATTTGGAGTCGAGTCGGCGGAATGCTAGCGATTCGCCCCCGCGACAGCAACGACGCTGTTTCGCGGCCTCCCTAGTTGCCCGATTTTTGACGCAAAGCCTTGAGCAGCTCCGCCGAGGGGTGACCGTCGGCCGGCAGGCTCGCGCGCTTCTGGTAGGCGCGGATCGCGGCCCGGGTCCGGGTGCCGGCGATGCCGTCGGGCGTCCCGGGATTGTAACCCAGGGTGGTAAGAAGTGTCTGAAGCTCTATCACCTCGGCGCGCTTGAGAGGGCGCTCGCCTGGCGGGGGCTGGGCGACCAGCTCGCCGCGCCCCTCGAGCCGGTCCGCCAGGTAGCCGACCGCCAGGGCGTAGAGGGTCGAGCGGTTCCAGATCAGGATCTTCCTGAAGTTCTGGTAGACCAGGAAGGCGGGTCCGCGGTGCCCGGCCGGCAGGATGATCGAGCCCTCCACCTTCGATCTGGGCAGGCGGCTCCCGTCGGCGCGGCGCACCCCCAGGGCACGCCAGGCCGAGACCGTCTTGCGGACCTCCATATGGGCCAGGTCGAAGTCGAAGTTCTCCGGCAGCCGGACTTCCCGGCCCCAGGTTTCCCGGCTGCGCCAGCCGATCTGGCTGAGGTAGTTCGCGGCCGAGGCGAAGATGTCCGGGTAGCTGGCCCAGAGGTCGCGCCGGCCGTCGCCGTCGGCGTCGACCGCATAGTTGAGGAAGGTGGTCGGCATGAACTGCAACTGGCCCATCGCGCCGGCCCAGGAGCCCTTCATCTTCTCCAAGGGGATGTAGCCGGCGTCGATGATCTTGAGGGTGTCGAGCAGCTGGGCGCGGAAGAAGGCGCTGCGCCGCCGGTCGTGGGCCAGGGTGGCGAGGGAGGCGACGACGGGCAGCTTGCCGGTGTAGCGGCCAAAGGCGCTCTCCAGGCCCCAGAAGGCGATCAGGTAGCGCGGCGGCACCCCGTACTCAGCGTAGACCCGCCGGAGCAGCTTGTCGTGCCGGGCGAGCTGCGCCCGCCCCTGCGCGACGCGTTCCTCGGTGATCACGTTGGCCAGGTAGGTCCAAAAGGTCTGGGTGAACTCCGGTTGCCGCCGGTCGAGCTCGATGACCCGCTCGACCGGCGTCAGTCCGGTCAGGGCAGCGTCGAGCGTCTGTGACGAGATGCCGGCGGCCAGCGCTTCGCGCCGAAGGCCGTCGAGCCAGGCATCGAAATCCGAGGTCTCCGTCCCGCCGACGGCCTGGCCCGGCGCCGGCCAGAGCAGAAGGCAGACAAAAAGAACGAAGAGCCAATGTCCGAACCCGGGCGAGACCCTGGCGGCGCCTTTAGTCACTCGTCGCTCCCGAAATTCCGTCCGCGGTGAACAGCGAGGGCCGTGGAGGCCACTGGTCGATCGACCTGGCGAGTGTTGTGCCACAGCGACCCCAGGCGTGCAATCGTCCCAAGAGGAACACCTCCCAGACGAAAGTCGCGCAGAACAATGGAATCTAAATACTAATAAGGTCTGTTTGCTCCATTACTCGTGAAGTCATGGTAAATGAAATGTCAACGAATTCAATGGCTTTAAAGTATTTATTAACGATGCATTTTAGGGGCTTCTTAAGGTTGCCAGCCGATATTCGAATTAACTCTACGCGAAAAGCGTTCGTGGCGAAACGAACGCCCGAGCGGTCGGACTGATCAGCGTTTACAGGATGTTGAGGATGCACAGGAAGCGTTCGGCCCGTTGGGTCTACAAGATGACGACAGCCATGGCCTTGGCCCTGCTCGCTGCCGGCTGCGCGACTGATCCTCTCGGCAACCGTTACTCGCCCGACATCAACGACGAGAAACAGCGCGCGGAGATGCTGCTGCGCTATTGCGGCAAGCTGGTCAGCGCCGGAGACCTCGTGGTGGCCGCGAGCATTTGCCAGCGCGCCTACGAGACCAACCCGAGCGATCCCGAGCCGCTCTTCCGACTCGCCGACATCTACAAGCAGCTCGGCGCCATGGAGCAGGCGGGCAACGTCTATCGCCAGGCGCTGATGATGAATCCCGAGGATTTCGAGGCCCTCTACGGGCTGGCCAAGACCTCCTTGGACCTCGGCAAGTTCGACGAGGCCGAGGGTCAGCTCGAGCGTGCGCTCCAGGTCAACGACCAGGATCCCCGGGTCTACAACGCTCTCGGCATCGTCAAGGACCAGAAGGGCGAGCACTCGGTCGCCCAAGCGCTCTACCGGACCGGTCTCCTGATCGACCCGGGCAACGTGCCGTTGCGCAACAACCTCGGCCTCTCCCTGGCGCTGACCGGCGAGCAGGGCGAGAGCATCGAGATGCTGCGCGGAGTGGCCGGCGCGCCCGGTTCCGGCTTCGTTTCCTCGCAGAATCTCGCGCTGGCCTCGAGCTACCAGGCACCGGTACAGGAACGCGAGGGCGACGGGCCGATCGAGATCCGCAGCACGGATGACTTCGAGCTCGCCTCCGCGCCCATGTTCGAAGACGGAGCCGAGGCCGCGACCGCCAGGGCCAAGCCGCTGCAGAAGCAGCCGGGCCGCCCCGCAGAGCCCCTCGGGGACGGCGCCGAGACCAACCTCGCGGCGGCGGCCCCCGGCAAGCCGGTCCAGCTCGGCTCGGCGACCGGCACGGTGGGATCCGCGGCCGAAGGCGGCCCCGGCAGCGACGTCTCGGCAAGCCTCCCGGCCGGTTTAGGGTCCCGCGCCAACGACCCGTCGGAAATCGGCCGCACCACGTCGCGCAAGGCCCCCAAATCCCGCAGTGCCAAGGGCAAGACGGCGAAGCAGACCGCGGCCAAGCCCGCCATGATGGCGGACAAGGAGTACCGCGTGCAGCTCGGCGCCTTCCAGAGTGAGGCGAGCGCCGACAAGGCCTGGAACCGGCTGATGGAGAGCTCCAAGGACCTGCTCGGCGATCTCGACCGCAAGGTGGTCAAGGCCGAATCCGGGACCGACCTCGGCGTCGTCTACCGCCTGCGGGCCGGTCCGCTCGACAGCCGCGCCGCCAGCGACGACCTCTGCGCAAAGCTGAAGGAGCGCAGCCTGGGCTGCTTCGTGGTCGCACCCGCCAAGGGCAAGGCAGCGGCCAAGGCGCCGGTTCCCACGATGAAGATCGAGTCCAAGCCGCTTCCCGCGCCGATCAACCCGGCGCCGACGAGCACCCCGGCGGCACAGAGCCAGCCGTCCGGCAGCCCGGCGCCGACACCGCTTCAGACGCCGGCGACCCAGGATCGCAAGGCCCTGGCGGACCCCACGCAGATCCAGGGCTGATCCCGGTTCGGCGGGGGTCCAGCACGCGCAAAATCCGCACCGCGGATACGCTTTCTTGGGAACTCGGCGTCTAGTCTCGAGGAAATGGCGGCCTGACCAACGCGCCGCCAAGCGAAGAAGTGCAGCGCCGTGCATATACTCTATGTCGACGACGATCTGACCATCACGGAAACGGTCAAGCTCATGCTGGCCGAGGACTTCCACACCTGCGACAGCACCCGCTTCGGCGAGGAAGCCGTGGCCCTGGCCGAAAAGGGCCTCTACGACATCATGATCCTCGACATCCTGCTGCCGGATATCGACGGCTACGAGGTGCTCGAGCGGCTGCGCGCCAAGAAGATCGAGCTTCCCTATCTCATCCAGTCGGGTCTGCTGGACCAGGACAGCGAGTACTCCGGCCTCACCCTCGGCGTCGGGGAGTTCCTCTCCAAGCCCTTCACCAAGGCGCAGCTCATTGACAAGATCAACCAGGTGGTGGTGCGCTCGGATATCCAGTCGATACCGAAGCCCGAAGAGCTGGTCGGTCGCGTGCGCTTCAGGCCGAACGGCGAGAAGCGGCGCCACACCCGCTTCCGCACGGTCACGCCGGCGCGCATCCTGTCCGGCTACGGCATCGACTGCACGATCATCAACATGTCCTTCGACGGCGCGACCATCCGGCTGAACGAGCCCATGGACTACTACCCCCAGGTCTTCGACCTGCGCCTGCGCTCCGCCGCCTCCTACCGCTGCGAGGTCCGCTGGAAGAGCGATCTCCTGATCGGCGTGAAGTTTCTCAGGGTCGACTTCTGAGGCCGCCTGCCAGGTTGGAGACCGCGGAGAGCGCCAAAGGATCTTGAAAACCAGTGCGGTCAGGCGCTTTTCTATTGCCGACGCGCGGGATGGGTGGCCGAGTGGGTGAAGCTGTGAGCGGGGGCGAAGGTCCAGTGGACCTTCGGCCAGCGAGCAGGGTCTTGAAAACCAGCGCCGTCAGGCGCTTCTTTATTGCCGACGCGCGGGATGGGTGGCCGAGTGGTTGAAGGCACCGGTCTTGAAAACCGGCAGGGGTGAATAGCTCCTCGTGGGTTCGAATCCCACCCCATCCGCCAGAGCCCCTACCCCAATACGTAACCCGCCCTTAACCCCTCGATTTCACCCTTACTTCATAGCTCTGGGTTAGTCTTTTACTCATAAAGGGCAAAATTTGGGGCGAACATGTCTAAAAAAATGGGGAATTCACGGTCCGAGGGCCGGAAGGCCCAGTGGGACCTCCTCTTCACGGTTGTCCTCACCATGGGCGTGTTGGCCCTGGGCCACGTTTTCGACATCCCAGACCCCTGGCGGAAATGGACCGACCCCCTGGCTTTCGTCGTCGCCTGCCTCGCGATCGCCTGGTACGCGGCACGCCGCTGGAGCGAGTTCAAGTCCCAGGTCAAGGAGACCGAGCAGGCCAACGCCCAGCTGATCGCCGAGATCGAGAAGCGCGCCGAGACTGAGGCCGCGCTCGAGGCGGCCAAGGCGCGCGCCGAGGCGGCCGCCGAGCGGGCCCAGCGGGCCAACCAGGCCAAGTCGGAGTTCCTGGCCAACATGAGCCACGAGGTGCGCACGCCGCTCAACGGCGTCCTCGGCATGGCCGGGCTGCTGCGCGATTCCGACTTGGACGACACCCAACGCGAGTACGCCAAGACGATCCTCCGCTCCGGCGAGGCGCTCCTGACCGTGCTCAACGACATCCTCGACTTCTCCAAGATCGAGGCCGGCAAGATGCAGCTCGAGATCTCGGAGTTCGACATCGTCGGGCTGATCGACGGCACGGTCGAGCTGCTGGCGCCCCAGGCCCACGGCAAGGGGCTGGAGATCCCGACCTACCTCTCGTCATCGGTGCCCCACCGGCTCCGGGGTGACGACGGGCGGATCCGCCAGGTGCTGCTCAACCTGATGAGCAACGCGATCAAGTTCACCGAGACCGGGGGCGTGTCGATCGAGATCGCCGTCCAGGTCGAGGAACAGCGCGGCGACGCCCTGGTCCTGCGCTTCGAGATCGCCGACACGGGCATCGGCGTGCCGCCGGACCTCAGCGAGCATATCTTCGACGAGTTCTCCCAGGCCGACGGCTCGACCGCCCGCCAGCACGGCGGCACCGGGCTGGGCCTGGCGATCTGCAAACGCCTGGTCGCCATGATGAACGGCGAGATCGGAGTCGAGAACCGGAAAGACGGCGGCAGCCTGTTCTGGTTCACAGTAGCGCTGGAGCCGAGCGACGGCCGGGACTCCTGGGCGCTCGCGCTGGAGCCCCGGGTCACGGGGCGCAAGTTCCTGGTGGTCGACGACAACGCGGTCAACCGCCTGGTGTTCGAGCGCCAGTTGCAGGCCCTCGGCGCGACGGTGGTGACCGCGGCCAGCGCCGAGAGCGCCATGGCAAAGCTCGAGGTGGCGGCCACGGATGACGCGCCCTTCGACATCGCGATCATCGACCACATGATGCCCGGCACAGACGGCATGGATCTGGGCGCCATGATCCGGGAAGCGAACTGGCACAAGCCCAGCCTCGTGCTGTCCTCCTCCTCCGGCCTGATCAATTCCGACCGCAAGGCCTGGCAGTACGGCTTCGACGCCGCCCTGCCCAAGCCGCTGCGCCCCGGCGCCCTGATCCGCTGCGTCAACCGCCTGTGCGGCCAGAACCGTCATGGAGAGCACGACGACGCCCCCTGCGGACCGATCGACCTGCGGTCGCGCCGCCTGCTGCTGGCCGAGGACAACCACATCAATCAGAAGATCGCGATCGCCTTTCTGAACGCCGAGGGCTACCGGGTCGACGCGGTCGCCAACGGCGTCGAGGCGATCGAGGCGCTGCGCAACATCGGCTATGCGCTGGTCCTAATGGACATTCAGATGCCCGAGATGGGCGGCATGGAAGCGACCCGGAAGATCCGCGAGATGGGCGGCGAGTCGGCGAGCATCCCGATCATCGGCCTGACCGCCCACGCCATGGCCGGCGACCGCGAGCGCGCCATCCAGGCCGGCATGAACGACTACGTGACCAAGCCGATCGACCGCCAGGACCTGATCGAGAAGGTGGCGTACTGGACCAACGCCGACCAGGAGCTGCTGGAGATCGACGGCGGCCTGAAGAAGGCCGCGGAGAAGGCACACACGGAGGACGAGCGCCAGGTGGGCTGAACGGGCCAGTTGACCGGGCTCGCTAGAAGCGCCACCGCCGCCAGGCGCCCTCCCGGCGCCGTCCAGCGCTCCGCAGCGTAATCGCTTCGATGTCGAAACCGTTCTCCTCGAGCCATCGCCAGCTCGGCCCGGACCAGGCGACCTCCGCGAAATCGACCCGGCCGAGGCGGTCGAAGACCACGCCTTCGGCGCGCAGCCGACGGGCCTGCTCGGGGCTCTCGCCCCCCTCCCTCCGCAGGGAGATCCGCCCCCCGCTGTTGATCACCCGCTGCCAGGGGACGTCGCTGCCCGGCGGCACGGCCGCCAGGGCGAAGCCGACCACCCGGGGCGTCGCCGCGCCGGCGACCAGCGCGACCTGGCCATAGGTCGCCACCCGGCCCGCCGGAATCTGGCGCACGATCTTGTGGATGCGCTCGAAGGCGTCGGTGTCCTGGCTCATCGAGACCAGTTTACAGGCGCGGCCGCCGATTTTGCGTTCTTCGCGCCCCTCGCCGTGCTAAGGCCTGGGCCGCGAGGAGGAAATCCCCATGCTCGATGCCCAGACCTCCGCTCTGGTCCTGGTCGACTTCCAGACGCGCCTGATGCCGGCGATCGACGGCGGCGCCGCGGCGGCCGAGCGCGCCCTCCTTCTGGCCCGAGCGGCGCGGCTGCTGGGCATCCCGGTTCTCGCGACGGAAGAGAACCCGGAAGGGCTGGGCCCGACGCTGGAGGCCTTCGCGGGGCTGCCAGACCGGGTGATCGCCAAGCGGCATTTCGACGCCGCCGCCGAGCCCGCCCTGCCGTCGCTGCTCGGCGACCGCGAGGCCGTGCTGCTGTGCGGCTGCGAAGCACACGTCTGCCTGCTTCAGACCGTTCTCGGCCTGCAACGGCGCGGGCTGGCGGTCGCCGTCGCCGCCGACGCCGTCGGCTCGCGGCGGGCCTCGGACAAGGCGGCCGCGCTGGCGCGCATGGAGAGGGCGGGCGTCGCGGTCTACACGGCGGAGATGGCGATCTTCGAGTGGCTGAAGGACTGCGATCATCCTCGCTTCAAGGAGATCCTGGCGCTCGTCCGCTGATGCCGCCTACTCTTTCGTAACCCGATCTGGCGAGACTTCGAGACCATGACCATCCTCGTTACCGGCGCGGCCGGGTTCATCGGCTTCCATGTGACAGAGGCGCTCCTGGACCGGGGCGAGGCGGTCGTCGGAGTCGACAATCTCAACGACTACTACGATCCGGCCCTGAAACGGGCCCGCCTGGCCCAGCTCGACGGCCGCGCGGGCTTCACCTTTCATCACGCCGATATCGCCGACCGGGCCGCCATGACGGCGCTCGCCAAGGACAACGCCTCGATCACCGGCGTGATCCACCTGGCGGCCCAGGCGGGGGTGCGCTACTCGCTGATCAATCCCTACGCCTATGCCGAGACCAACATGCTGGGCCAGCTCGTGATGCTGGAGACCTGCCGGCAGCTGCCGAAGCTGGAGCACCTGGTCTACGCCAGCTCGTCGTCGGTCTACGGCGGCAACAAGACCCTGCCCTTCTCGGTCGAGGACCGGGTCGACAACCCGGTTTCGCTCTACGCGGCGACCAAGCGCGCGGGCGAGCTGCTGTCCCAGTGCTACGGCAACCTCTTCGACCTGCCCCAGACCGGGCTGCGGTTCTTCACGGTCTACGGGCCCTGGGGCCGCCCCGACATGTCGGCCTACCTCTTCACCAAGGCGATCTTCGAGGGCACGCCGATCAAGGTGTTCAACCAGGGCAACATGCGCCGCGACTTCACCTTCATCGAGGATATCGTCGCCGGGGTCCTGGCGGCGCTGGACCGCCCGCCGGCCCGGCAGGGCGACCACCCGCCGCACCGGGTCTACAACCTCGGCAACCACCGCTCGGAGGAGCTGCTCCGCTTCATCGAGGTCATCGAGCGGGCCTGCAACCGCAAGGCGGTCAAGGAGATGGCGCCGATGCAGGCGGGCGACGTCCAGGAAACCTACGCCGACATCGCGGCCTCGCGCCGCGACCTCGGCTTCGATCCCGAAACGGCGATCGACGAGGGGATCCCCCGCTTCGTCCAGTGGTACCGGGAGTACCACGGGGTCTGAGCCCCGGAGAAGGGCAGAACCATGACCGTTCGACTCTTCCAGGTTCAGGCACGCAATAACGCCTGGGCCAACTTCCGCCTCTTGTCCGCTTGTGCGGCGCTATCGCAACAAGACTTCGAAGCCCCGCGCGTCGGCTTCTTTCCTTCCCTCAAGGCGACCCTGAACCATATCCTGATCGTGGACTGGTTCTACGTCGACGCCCTGGAGGGCGGCGAACTGGGCCCCGCCGCATCGGAAGACGAGACGCCCTGCGCGACGATCGAAGACCTGCGGCGCGAACAAGCCGCCGTCGATAGACGCCTGATCGCCCACTGCGATGCCCTCTCTGATCCCGACCTCGCCGCAGCCGTGAACCTGGTGCGGGCCGACGGCGTTCGGGTCGAGCGCCGCGACCGCGTGCTCCTGCATCTTTTCCAGCACCAGACCCACCACCGCGGCCAGGCCCACGCCATGCTGTCCGACACGGCCGCCGCGCCGCCCCAGCTCGACGAGTTCTTCCTGGCCCAGGACCGGGACCTGCGGGCCGTGGACCTCGCGGCGCTGGACTGGGAAGAAGACAGCCTCTGGAAGGGCTTCTAAGCCCGCCACGGGTCCGCCGGGCGGATTCCCGGCGGCCCCCCTCGCCACGTTCTATCCCTTGACGCAGACCACCTGCTTCAGGGTGTGGACGATCTCGACCAGGTCGTCCTGGGCGGCCATCACGGCGTCGATGTCCTTGTAGGCGCCGGGCGTCTCGTCGAGCACGCCTTCGTCCTTGCGGCATTCGACGCCTTCGGTAGCGGCCACATGGTCCTCGACCGTGAAGGCCTTCTTGGCCGCAGTGCGCGACATCGCCCGCCCGGCCCCGTGGGAGCAGGACAGGAAGGACTCCGGGTTGCCCTTGCCCTTCACGATGAAGGAGCGGGCGCCCATGGAGCCGGGAATGATGCCGAGCTCGCCCTTACCGGCCCGGACCGCGCCTTTCCGGGTGACCCAGACATCGGCGCCGAAGTGACGCTCCCGTACTGCGTAGTTGTGGTGGCAGTTGACCGCCTCCTTCTCCGTGGTGAAGCCCTTGAACAGCTTCCGCATCACGCCGAGCACCCGGTCCAGCATGATCTGCCGGTTGACGAAGGCGAAGCGCTGCGCCCAGGTGAGCGCCTCGACGTAGTCGTCGAAATGCTCGGTGCCTTCCGGCAGGTAGGCCAGGTTCCGGTCCGGCAGATTGACCCGTGTCCGGCGCATGTCCTCCTTGGCCAGCTCGATGAAGGCCCGGCCGATGTTGTTGCCGATGCCCCGGCTGCCCGAGTGGAGCATGACCCAGACCCGGTCGGCCTCGTCCAGGCAGACCTCGAGGAAGTGGTTCCCCCCGCCGAGCGAGCCCAGCATGTAGGAGGGATGCCGCTTCTTCGGCACGACCTTGGGATAGACCTCCTCGAGCCAGGCGTAGCCCTGGGCGAACTCGCCCTCCCAGGCCTGCTTGGCCGGCCCGCTGAGCCGCTGGTTGATCGCGGCGCCGAGCGGAACCGCCCGCTCGATCCCGTCGCGCAGCTCGGCCAGGCTCTCAGGCAGGTCGTGGCTGGTCAGCGAGGTCCGGACCGCGCACATGCCGCAGCCGATGTCGACGCCGACCGCAGCCGGAATGATCGCGGCCTTGCAGGGTATCACGCTGCCCACGGTGGCGCCCAGGCCCCAATGCACGTCGGGCATTGCCGCGACGTGCTTGTGGACGAAGGGCAGCCGGGCGACGTTGACGAGCTGCTCGACCGCGGCATCCTGGATCGGCACGCCCTGGGTCCAGGCCTTGATCGGCGTGGCCCCGGTCTCCAGAAGGTTGTACTTGGACATTGCTCCGGTCCTTTTGCTCGATGGCGGGATCGGGAGGGGCCGGAATCAAAAAAACCCTTCCCGGGGGTTCCGGAAAGGGTCCGAATGGTCCGAGGGTAGCTCTCGCTACGGCGTCAGACCAACCGCCTTTCCGGCACGCGTACGCGGATTACCGCTGACCCTCTTGAGGTCAGCGCCGGTATTCCGCGGGCTTTCCGACAATGCTTGTAGGCGGTTCACGTTACGGCTTCCTTGGTCTCGCCCGCCAGGATCGGCGGAGCGCGGGGAAGTTGCCTCAGGTGGATTGCGAAGTCAACCAGAGCGGATCTGCTTTAGGGTCCCTGCCCCAAGCCTATCAGTCTCCCGGGCTCGCGCGCCGCTCGGCGAGCGACCGGCGCTGGGGCACCAGCATCAAGAGGACATCCAGCGGGAGGATCGTGAGGTCCCGGCTCCAGTGGTAGAGCCAGCGCAAGGTGCCGAGCTGACGCCGGTCGCTGCGGACCGAGCCCGCCGCAGCCTTGACGCCGGCGAGGAGCAGCAAGGCACGGCAGCGGTCGACGTGGTAGCGGCTGGAACAGGCCGTCACGCTGCGCACGTCCCTCCGCGCTTTCAGGATTTGGCTGCACAGCACGGCCGAGTCCAGGGTGTCCCGGGCGGCATCCTCGATGAAGACGCGGTCGTTCTTCGCGCCGAGTTCGAGCAGGAGGCGCCGCATGACCTCGGCCTCGCTGGGGCCGTGCCTCCCGCGCCCGCCGGTGACCAGAAAGGCGGCGTCGGGGTTGCTTCGCGCCATGGCGAAGCTGCCTTCCACCCGGTGCCTCAGGGTCGCGCTCGGTGAACCGTCGGGCCGGACCGCCGCGCCGAAGATCACGTAGAAGTCTAGGTCGGGCGGCCGGGACGGCTTGGCCACACCAGGCCTCCCCGTCTACTGCAGAGAATTCACGGCGGCCGTGAAGCCGGCGAAGGAAATCGGCACCGCGACATTCTGCATGGCCGGCAAGGCGCGGAAGCGGATTGTCCCTTTGTTCCCTTTTTTCAATGCGTTGAGAAGCGGCGTCTCGAGCGGAATATGCACTTGGCAGCCGTCTTTCAAGCAGATCACGTAGGGATGCTGGGTCGGTTGCCCGTCATCCACGGTGAACTCGATTCCCGGCCTGAGATCGACGCCCAGGGGAAGCATCACGATCACCCGCCCGGCCGGCTGGTTCGGCGGCATGGCGACCACGACATTCATGATGTTCTTCTTGTTGTTGGTCTCGAAGACCGTCTGGAAGATGACGCACTCGCGTTCGGCCGGGTTGTTCGGATTGACCTCGCACCGGGCCGTCCAGTCCTTGAACTTCTGCCCATCCTCGGGCAGGGCTAACGCCGGCCGGGCGGCCATCAGGGCCAGGGCAATCAGGGCGAATCCTGCAGTTGCCGCGCAGAACGTTCGGCTGGACATATCGTCCTCCGCACCATTGAAACCGTCCTCGGGCGGACGCGACTGTTATCTGCCTGCCCGGCCCTGACCCGTCAAGCCTGGAGCCGGTCCAGGATCGAGGTAAGGTCAAAGTCTTTCTCTATAACACTCTGATTTCACTATTTATTTCTTATCCCAATCGGAACCGCACAGCAAAATGTGATCGTGACGTGTTCGCGATACCCAAGGCCATCGGTCAATAGAGATACATGGGCTTGCCGCGCACCATCCGGATAATCGGCTGATAGGTCTCGGGATCGTAGAGCTCGCCGACGTCGACGCGCTTCTCGCCCTGGGTGCAGATGTCGACCGGCACGGTCTGGTAGTTGCCGTCGCGCAGCGCCATCATCAGGCCGCTCTCTCCCGCCTCCAGAGATTGCACCGCCATGGTGCCGAACGCCGATGCCGCCATGCGGTCGAGCGCAAGCGGCGTCCCCGCGCGCATGAGGTAGGCCAGCTTTTGGTTGACGATGCCCTCGCCGGTCCGCTCCTTCAGCGCCTGGCCGAGCACCTCACCGATGCCGCCAAGCCGTCGGTGGCCGTAGGCGTCGGGCTCGCCAGACTCGACGATCGCGCCGCCGACCATGCTGGCCCCCTCGGATACCACGATCACCGCATAGTTCGAGGGGTTCGCCGCCTTGTCGGCCATCACCAGCCCGGCCAGCTTGTCGATATCGAAGGGAACTTCGCTGATCAGGACCCGGTCGGCCCCGGCCAGATAGCCGGAAAGCAGGGCGGTCTCGCCGCTGTTGCGGCCAAACAGCTCAACCACTGCGATGCGTTCGTGGCTGCCGGCCGGCGTGCGCAGGGCGTCGATGAACTCCACGCTTCGGCCCACCGCCGTGCCGAAGCCGATGCAGTAGTCGGTGCCGAACACGTCGTTGTCCATGGTCTTCGGGCAGGCCATGACCTTCTGGCCTTCCTGGTGCAGCCGGGCCGCATAGGACAGGGTGTCGTCGCCGCCGATGGCGATGAGGGCGTCGATCTTGAGCTTCGCGAGATTCGCCATGACCCGGTCCGTGCAATCGATGCGATCGCCCGCCGCCTTTTCCGGCTTGTGGCCCGCCGGCAGGTCCTTGACGGCGACCTTGCCAGGGTTGGTCCGTGAGGTGTGGAGGATGGTGCCACCGGTCCGGTCGATGCCGCGCACCGCCGTCGCGTCGAGCGGCAGAACGTGATCCCGTACCGATTCCTCGTCGTCCGGATTGACGTGCAGGGGGCCGGCCCAGCCGCGGCGGAAGCCGAGCGCTTCCCAGCCGAGCGACGCCGCCCGGGTCACGATCGCCTTGATGCAGGGATTGAGGCCGGGCACGTCGCCGCCGCCGGTCAGAAGAGCTATGCGCATCGCATCCCTCCGGTTCTCGGCGCGCGGCCGATCAACATCCTTCGGCCGCCCCGCCACCACGTTTAAGCATCGTTCGCCTCATCGAAACCGCGCCGTAGGTGGCGACGCAGAAGGGCACGAAGTAGTTTAGCGCGATCTTGTAGAAGCTGGGTGTCGAGCCGGCCAGTATCACATCGCCTTGGTTGATCGCCGTCAGGATCGATCCCACGACCAGGGCTGTAACCATCGACCGCCGCGGCACGCCCTCGCTCGTGGCGAGCCTCAGAAAGCCCGGTGTCATGGCACCGCCTTCGGCAGCAGCTTGGGATTGCTGATCGCCAGCCGGGCGGTCGCGTCGCGGAGCAGGGCCTCGTAGACCGCGCGGTCGCCGTCCCACTCGCCGGCCCGGATCGCGGCGGCCAGTGCCTTCCCGGCGTCTTCCGGAGCAACCGGCTCGTCGAGCAGGGCGGCGAGACGCGCCGCCTCCTCGGCCTCGTCCCGCACCGCGGCCGCTTCCCGGGCGGCCATCGCCATGGCGCTCGCCACCATAAGTGCTTCGTAGCGGCGCGCTTCCGGGAGCGCCGGCATCAGGTCTTCCAGCAGGGTCTTGCGCGCTTGCCAGAGCAGCGCCTCGGCTTCGGGCCGGTCGCGCATCAGGCCGCACCCCAGTTCGGCGGCGGGGTCTCGCGCAGGATCTCGTATTCCAGTTCGGCGGCGCGGCGGCCGGTCAGCGCCAGGTCCAGCGAGGCTTCACCGCCGGTCAGGAACCGCTCGCCCTGCTGCAGGGCGATCACCGCCCAGCGCAGGTGAGCCACGACTTCCCAGTATGCCACCGCCGCCGGATCGATCCGCCTGCCGGAAACTCGCTCGTAGCCGCGATAGAAAGGCGCCCGCGCGGCGATGCCGCCAGCTTCCCGGTCGTCGTGGCCGAAACGCCAGCATTTGGCGCAGAACCAGCCCAGATCGCTCATGGGATCACCCAGGGCGCAGAACTCCCAGTCGAGGATTCCGGTCAGGCCTTCGGCGTCGACCATGTAATTGCCTGTACGAAAGTCCTGATGCACCAGGACGATCTCCTCGCAGGGTGGCGCCATGACCTCGCACCAGCGCAGGCCCCACTCCAGGGCGGGACGCGCCGCGCCCAGGCGGTCGAGGTGCTCCCGATAGCGGGCAACCGTGTGCCGGCCGGGATTGCCCTCGGGCCGCTCGAGGAAGTCCAGGGCCGGGCCGGTGGGGATCGCGTGGATCCTTGCGAGCTCCTCGCCCAGGCGCTCGGCCAGCCCGTCCCGGCCGCAGGCGGGGCCATCTCCGCGCACGATTCCGTAGCCGACCGCGGTCCCGCCGACCCGCCGCATCAGGTAGAAAGGCTTGCCCAGGACGCCCGCGTCCTCGCACAGCAGGAGCGGCTCCGGCACGGTGACCCGGGCGTCCCAGGCCGCCTGCAGGAGCCAGAACTCCTGCGCCCGGGACAGGCTGACCGCGACGCCCGAGGGCGCGTCGGTGCGCAGCACCAGCTCGTGGCGCCCGTCCAGCGCGCCGCCCCGGACCTCG